>JASHPM010000418.1 GCA_030038115.1 Acidobacteriaceae bacterium
GCCGCGCACCAGATGCCAACCGTCGCACACCACGCCCATGGCTTCGCCCCACGTGTAGTGCTCCGCCGTCTGCACACTCACAGGCTCACTCATTGCCCCTGACCGCTCCTTGCTAACTGCTTCCCAGCTAACCGTCTCTTCGCTGACCGTTTCTTCCTTCCAGCTTCCACCTTCCGGCTTCCAGCTTCCGGCTTCCAACTTCCAACTTCCAACTTCCAACTTCCAGCTACAGGCTCCGTTGTAGCGGCCTTGCCGCTACAACGGAATATTCCCGTGCTTCTTCGGCGGCATCTTCTCCCGCTTCCCCTCCAGCATCTCCAGCGCCGCACACAATCTTCGCCGCGTCTCATGCGGCAGAATCACCGCGTCCACATACCCGCGCTCCGCCGCCACATACGGATTGGCAAACTGCTCCCGAAATTCATGCACCCGCGCCGCCCGCGCCGCCGCCAGCACCTCCGCTTGCCGCTCGTCACTCAGCTTGCCTTCGCTCTTCTCCGCCATCCGCAACACCTCGGCCAGCTCACGCCCGTATACGATGTTCACCGCGCCTTCCGGCCCCATTACCGCAATCTCCGCCGTCGGCCACGCCAGATTCACATCCGTCCTCAGGTGCTTCGAACTCATCACGCAGTACGCGCCCCCATACGCCTTGCGCGTGATCACCAGCAACTTCGGCACCGTCGCCTCCGCGAAGGCGAACAGCAGCTTTGCCCCGTGCCGGATAATCCCGCCGTACTCCTGCTGCGTCCCCGGCAAAAACCCCGGCACATCCTCCAGGGTGATCAGCGGAATATTGAACGCGTCGCAGAAGCGCACGAACCGCGCCCCCTTCACGCTGGCATTGATGTCCAGCACCCCCGCCAGCACCGCCGGCTGATTCGCCACCATCCCCACCGGCCGCCCGTTCATCCTGGCAAACCCCACCACAATGTTCTTCGCAAAGTGTTCGTGCACCTCGAAGAAGTACCCATCGTCCACAATGTGCGTAATCACATCCTTGATGTCGTACGGCTGGTTCGACTCCTTCGGCACCACCTTATCCAGCGCGCGATCCGCCCGGTCCACCGGATCCGTGCACTCCCTCCGCGGCGGATCGTCCAGGTTATTCGACGGCAGAAAACTCAGCAGCTCCCGCACCATGGCCAGGCACTCCGCGTCGTCGTGCGCCTCGAAGTGCGCCACGCCGGATATCTCGTTGTGCGTCACCGCCCCGCCCAGCGCCTCTTTGGTCACTTCCTCGTGCGTCACCGTCCTGATCACGTCCGGCCCCGTCACGAACATGTACGATGTCTTGTCCACCATCAAAATAAAATCGGTAATCGCCGGCGAATACACTGCCCCGCCTGCGCACGGCCCCAAAATCGCGGAAATCTGCGGCACCACCCCGCTGGCCATCGTGTTGCGCAGAAAAATATCCGCGTACCCCGCCAGCGACACCACCCCTTCCTGAATCCGCGCCCCGCCGGAATCGTTCAGCCCGATAATCGGCGCGCCTACCCGCATCGCCGTCTCCATCAGCTTCACGACCTTCGCCGCATTCGCCTCCGACAGCGACCCGCCAAACACCGTGAAGTCCTGCGCGAACACGAACACCGTTCGCCTGTCGATGCGCCCATACCCCGTCACAATCCCATCGCCCGGAAATCGCTTGTCCGCCATTCCGAAATCCGTCGCGCGATGCGTCACGAACCGGTCGGTCTCCTCAAAGGTGCCCTCGTCCAGGAGCAGCGCAATCCGCTCCCGCGCGTTGAGCTTCCCCTCCTGCCGTTGCCGCTCGCGGCGTGCCTTGCCGCCGCCCTCTTCCGCCAGCCGATTCCGCCGCTCCAGCTCTTCCACCAAATCGTTATTCATCGACCCGAATTATATCGGCCACCACGATCTGTGATCCTGGGTAGCGCTCCGGCTGTGCCGGCCGTCACCGCACTCCCAGCCGCAACCTGCTATAGTGCTGCCCGCATTTTGAACCAGGGGAAAGGAGAGCTCCCATGCGTAACACCGCCCTCAGCCGCGCCGCAGCGCTTCGCCTCAGGGGAGCTTGCAACTCGCTCGCAAGCCTTCTGCTCGCATCCAGCGCACTGGCGTTTCTCTGCACAGCACCCACCTCTGCCGCGCAGGATTCCAAAACTCCCGCCGTGTTGCCCGCGCCGTCCGACGGCAAAGCCATCGTCTGTATCTACCGTGTGTATAGATTTACGGGCTCGGCCGCGCACGACGAGATCTTTGTCAACGACACGCATCTCGGCAAACTACTGAACGGCGAATACGAATTCCTGGAAGTACCCGCTGGGACTGTCGTCATTGCCGGATTGCCCAAGATGTACTACGGAGGCATCATCCAGTCCACCGGAGCGGCCCTGGCCGAGGCCAGGAAGAAAGAGAATGAGCGGGCTCGGTTTGAGGCGGAGGCCGGCAAAACCTATTACTACAAATGGACCTCCGGTGCCATGGCCACCGGCATCAAAGTCGCGCCTGTGGATCCATCAGTCGGAGCCAAAGAGATGAGCAAGCTCCATCTCTCCAGGCCCCCCGACGACACCGACGCTGCGAAACCCGAAGCAAAGGATTCCGGGCAACCCCCTCCGCAGTAAAATCG
>JASHPM010000055.1 GCA_030038115.1 Acidobacteriaceae bacterium
AGGGATTGTTTAGAAATGCCGTCCAAACCACCCGCCCGTCTGTGTAGCCGGGCATCAGTGGCGCGAAAGTGAAAAGGAGAGCTACCCCAAAGACCACGCGGCGCCGGAGGAATTCTTTGCGAGCCCGCTGTAAGGCGTACTTTTCTCTTTCCGCCTCCGCTCGAACCGGCGCTGCCCCGCGCAGCTGATCGAGCGGCATCGCAGCCCTTCGCGCGATCCGCTCAAAGTCCGGGTTCTCCCGGAAATAGGTCTCCACCAGCTGCTTCGTATCCTCGCTGGCCTCGCCGGAAAAATAGACCGGCAGCAGATCGGTCATCACTTCGCGTGTGATATTCATCGCTTTTCTCCCCCAACTTCCGCTTCTTCGCAGATCGGATTCCGGACCGCCATCAGCCTCGCCCGCGCGCGGTGCACTTTTACCCTGGCCGCTGCCGCCGTCGTGTCCAGCGCCGCAGCGATCTCCTCATACGGCATTTCGTCGAGCGCGCGCATCAGCAGCGCGGCGCGATCGGTCTCCTGCAGTTTCTGCAGCTCTGCCAACACCGTCTCCAGCTCCTGCCTGTGTTCCAGGCGTTCGTGCACATTGGCTCGTGGGTCCGTGTGCTCCTCGTCCAGCCCCGCTCTTCGCCAGCCTTGCCGCTGCAGGTCGCGGTGAACATTCCTTGCCACCGCGAACAGATAGCTCTTCACCGTCAGTTCCCGAATACGGCCCCGCGTCGACCAAACGCGCAGGAACGTCTCCGAGGCGATATCGTCCGCCAGCGCGCGGTCGGCACACAGAAACAGCGCAAATCGCCGCACTGCGGGCGCATATTCCTCGTAAAGACCCTGGAAGTCCATCGTCCCGATTGTCACAGAGAGTACGCGCGAAGAGGCAGGATGTTACACCGATTCCGGCAGAGAAAAACGCCTCTCGCGATGGCCATCAAACTGGAAATGCCGCTGGTTCGCGACCATCCGGCTGACGATCGGCGGTCGATCTGGCAGGAGAATCAGGCAAAAGATCGGCAGGATCGGGATAACATCCCATACCCGCTTCCCCCTACACTGCAGGTGGAGAGTGAGAAATGCGGAAGCGAATATTCACTCTTCCACCGCGGCCCCGAAGCTGAGCTTCCTCCGGCCCTGGAAAAGCTCGGCATTGCGTTCGTTCCGTTCAGCCCGCCTGGCGCCGGGTTCCTGACCGGCAGGATCGACGAGAACACGAATATTGAATCGGCGGCACGAACCGGCCAGGCACGGAATGGAGAGGAGAAGAACATGAGAACGGGACTTCGAGTGATCGCTTTGGCAGTGACCCTTGTATCTGTTTTCCAGTGCCACGCGCAAACAGCGGGCAGCCCTTTTCCAAAGGGAGAACTGTCCACCGCTAAAAACCACACGGGGAATATCTGGCTTAACGTGCTGAATGCCGGAGACAGCACATTTGACCCCGGTATCGCCATCGCAACGTATGATCCCGGTGCAAAGCTGGATTGGCATATTCATCCAGGGGGCCAGGTTCTGCTCATCACCGAAGGCACTGGCTACTATCAGGAGAGGGGAAAGCCGGTTCGAGTCGTTCATAAGGGAGATGTCATCAAATGCGCTCCGGGAGTGGAGCATTGGCATGGCGCATCACCCGGCAGCAGCTTTGCCTATATCGCGGTGACCCCCACGCAAAAAGGAGGGACCATCTGGTTAGAGCCGGTCAGCGATAAGGACTATAACAGCGCGCAACAGGCTCCCCCGAGGTGACCTGGACAGAGCGGCGATCGGCTTCAGGCAGCACATCCTCGCCAGCGCACTCACCGAGTTCGGATCTGCCTCGACCCAAAATGTGGAAAATCCGTCACGCCAAACGGGTGCCCATTCAGGCCGGCGTTGGCTCGCGTTCGCGCAGTCTCACACCCGATGCATCCACCACTCGGCACTCGCTGCCCGGAAACCCGAACCCAACCCAACCCTCCAGGAGCACAAAGGCTCCCCGCCCACAAGCCCGTTTAGGGGGACCGATCCTGAAAACCATGATCCACATCCCGCCTGTTGATGTTCGTGGTTTCTCAGGTCCCCAAATGCGAGGGGCCTGGGGCATTCATGTTCAGTGGTGAACTCACTTCCCCGGCACCCGGCCACCCGCCCCTTGTGCGTGTGGCTGGAAGATCGTCTATACTCGGCCCAACTCACTCGGAGTGGATGAGATGTTTCCAGCGAACGTATTGCGAGTTATGATTGCATCTCCTGGAGACGTGAAGGACGAGCGAGACGTCGTAACCAAGGAAATCTACAGATGGAACAACGCGCACGCATCATCCCGGAAGCTTGTATTGCAGCCGGTCCGGTGGGAGACCCACAGTACACCCCAAATGGGCGCTCCGCCGCAAGATGTGCTCAACGAGCAAATACTCGAAGATGCTGACATATTGATTGGCATCTTTGGAACGAGAGTCGGCACCCGCACCGAAAAATACATCAGCGGAACGGTCGAGGAAATCAAGCGCCACGTGGCTGCCGGCAAGACCGCAAAAGTCTACTTTTCAGACGTTCCCGTTCCTCCGAGCGAGGTCGATCCCGAGCAGTACAAGGCACTGCAAGAATTCAAAGAGGAGTGCCGTAAGGGCGCGCTGTATGCGACCTACAACCGCCTCGATGAGTTCAAAGATGTGTTTCAGCAGCACTTGGCAATTGAGCTTAATCAACCTCGGTACTTGTGGCTCTCTGAACCTTCATTGCCTTCGTCACAGCAAGAGCGTCAACTGTCGCCTGAAGCCGAGAAGGTGCTCGTCGCAGCGGCAGCTTATCAAGGAATAATCTCAACGATACTCGCTGCGCAAGGAGCAATAATTCACGCTGGACGTGAATCGCTGGGTGATGGCTCAGCGAAAGCAGCGGCGACTTGGAAGGAGGTATTCCAAGAGCTTGCGCAACACGACCTAATAGAGTCGGTGGGTACAGAACCAGGCAACTACCAGCTAACGGCGTCTGGATATCGTGTCGCTGAGTTAGCTGAGAAAGAGGCTGAGGAGAAGAAGCAGCTCGAAATCGAGTTGAAGATAGCCGGAACTGCAACCAGCCAGACCCTTGACATGTCTTCAAACAAGACCATCCGCGTGCGACAGGTTGAATTCTTAACAACTTCAAACGTGTCTATCGCTCAGCAAGATTTCGATCTCGAAGAGAAAGCGGCGTCATTGCCAATCAAACACGAGGACGTTGTCAAGGTTTTCAACGCACCGAGAAATGACATGAACTACAGCGACCACTCGGGCCCAGCGATCATACGCGTTACATACTCCCGATCCGGAACGACTGGCTCGCTTGATCTCCCGGTGATGCTCAAGCCCGTGTTCGTTAACACCGGAACGGGTTCGACCCAATATATCAATCTTTTCGGCCAGAAGAGGTTCTATCTCTAACGCGATTTCGGCTGCCGTAAAAGCTGGCGCGCAGCGCCTTCCTTGCTGCCGCAGGCCCGCCGGCGGGGGCGCTTCGTGCCGGAGCCGGCAAACCGTGTCGTCAGCGGGGCGCCAACCTAAAACATTCTGCCGGCAGACATAGAGGAGGCGTCCGCCTCTGAAACGTTCGCTGTTTGCCGACGCCATGCCCGTTTGCGGGGACCAATTCTCGCTTCCACTTGCAAGTCGCTTACAGACCGACGAAGGCAAGGCTCAGGCCCGCCCACATCTAGCATTCGCGCAAATCCACGACGAGCTGTGGTTCGAGGAGAGCATGTCGAGCAATCGCGCGAACCGTGCGGATAAGGAGTGCCCGCGCGCTTGTCCGGTCTTTGAGACTCTTTAGACTCTTCTTGAAGTCCGGGGTATCACCATGTGCGATGGCACTCCGCATCTCGTACATCTTTGCCCAAATGGCTTCGGGCTTAGCATTACCAAAGCTGGAGTAATCGAGTTTTTGACGCCAACGGTTATCGAGTAGCGTGATCTTTTTCTTTACCTGCCTGGTGATCGAATCGGTCGGGTCTCTCGGGTCAGGCTTGTGAACGAGCAGTGATTCGAGCACTGAGAAATAGCCGAGGAATGCTACGTCGGAGTCGGCATCCAATGCTTGGAGGTTGAGCAGTTGCTGGATGACCTTCGGAATGTCGATTGCCGTCGTCGGATGCTTTGAAACCCGCTCCACGAGTTCGCTGATTAGAGGGGAATGCTCCGCATAAAACGTCACGAACTGGTTTTCTCTGGAGTTCATCTTTATGGCCAAAGAGTTTTCTTGCAAGGCCTGGAACAGTCGACCCGCATGAAGAGTGACTGCTCTCCCCGGTCCCCACGCCATGACCGTGAATCCAATTCGAGGGCTGGAGTCGAGTAGGACGAACGCCTGTTCAAGACGGTTGATCCCTTGGTTTGTTCCAGAAAAAGCAATCACGAAATACTTCCAATCTTTTTCAGGTGCGTCGTCGAAGTGTCCGCCCCCTTTGTCCTCCATCTCCCAGGGGTAGAAATATTTCCCGGCCATCCGACCGTTGTTTTCCGTCAGAATGTCCTTGATGATCTCAATTTCATCCTTTGCGGCCTCTCGGAGGACATGCCCAGGAGTCAGCTCCACCTCAGCGGCCCCGACGATCCCCAGAACATTCGTCAGAAATGCAAACCCGTTAAAGGGCGCACCGGTGACGGGTGCACTGATGGTTAGACCTGCTCCCGGCGGTAGGACGTTGGGACCGCTCATTCAGGGCCTCCGATTAAGCCGTACCTTAGTGTAGGGCGACACTCCGGCAAATCGGGGGATCTCGTGTACGGGGAGCGCCTCCACCAGGGTTCCAAGCCTCGGATGTGGCGAGAAAGGGAACGATAAGTCGGCTTGGATTGACTCATCCTGCGAGCCGCTGCCACCCGCCCGCCCCAACCTCAAACCCCTCGAACCCCCAAATGTGGAAAATCTGTCAAGCTTTCCCTCCACAGTACCGAAGTGTCCCGCCTGATCCCAAACCACTTACCCACCCATCAACGCAAAAGAAAGTTGGCCTTCTAATTCTCTGGGTCTGGTATTCTGAACTTATAGAGTAAAGAAAAAGAAGCAGAGCGAAACGTGATAGAAAAGGCCGCCATCGGGCGGCCTTTTCCTGTGTTAGAGGGACAAATTCGTGATCCTGGAACCGTCAACCACTTCGGATGCCGCATCGCCGGGCCTGAGCGAGCCGGTCGAATCGCTCCCTGCTCCGGGGGATGGGAAAGGCGCGAACCGCGCCGGCTTGCCCCTTGATCCCGCCGCAACCCCGCCCAAAACGCCCATGCAAACTACTCCCTTTCAGCAACTTGCCGGAGTCCCAAAGCGCCCTCCAGCAAGCCGCGCCGAATCAGTCGCTTGCCAGTCCCCAAGGGGGCCGGGGGCTGGGGGTGCCTGTCTCACCGTCGAACACGAAACATTAACCTATACTCTGGAAGTACGTTCCCGGATTATGTCCATCACCGCCCTCATTG
>JASHPM010000419.1 GCA_030038115.1 Acidobacteriaceae bacterium
CTGGAGATGTTTCGCACCCACCGTCCGGTGGCAGTGCTTCTGGATTTAATCCTGCCGCACATTTCCGGGCGCGAAGTGTGCCAGAGCATTAAAGCGATCAGCAACGAGACGCCAGTCATCGTGCTAAGTGCCATCACCGAAGTGGTGGATAAGGTACTGCTGCTGGAACTGGGCGCGGACGATTATGTGACCAAGCCGTTCAGCCCGCGCGAACTGATGGCGCGTGTTCAGGCCGCTATTCGCCGCCGCCGGCGCAAGGTTTCCGGGAATGTGTACCGTTTCGCCGACTGCGAGCTGGAGTTCGAAAAGATGGTAGCGCGGCGCGGAGGAGTCCCGGTGGTTCTCACTTCCCACGAGTTCAAGCTGATGAAGTTTTTCACGGAAAACGCGGAGCGCGTGCTGACCCGCGACGTTCTGCTGAACGAAGTGTGGGGTTATAACTCATATCCGACCACGCGGACCGTGGATAATCAGATTCTGAAACTGCGGCAAAAGCTTGAACCGGATCCGGCCAATCCAAAGCACCTGCTTACCATTTACGGAGCCGGTTACAAGTTTGTCCCGTAAGGGACGGCAGGACTTTACCGGTCCGGAGTATCGCGCATGCACGTGAGCAAAGGTGTCCGGACACGGGTCCTGCTGATCGCGGCCATGGCCCTGGTGATTGCCAGCGCCACCCTGGCCAGCCTTCTGCTCATCCGCCATCTTTTGCTCAATGAAGTAACAGAGGGCCTCGCAACCGATCTGCAGCGGTCGGTCCGGACGTTTCAGGATCTGCAGGCCCAGAGGCTGAATGCGCTCGATCGCGAGAATGCGCTGCTGGCCGATCTGCCCAGCCTCAAAGCGCTGATGACCACCGACGATGCTCCCACCATTCAGAACGGGGCGGTGGAATTCCGGAACGTCAGCGGGAACGACCTGTTCGCGCTGGCCGACGCGCAGGGACAGGTGGTGGCTGCCTATGCCAACACTCTTCTTCCGGATGCGCAGCTGACCGCGGCGCTCCAGGGCTTTCTCGCGTCTCCCAGTGCGCTTTATCTGATCGACGGAGACCGCCTTTTCGCCTGTTCGGTGCGGCCTCTCTATTTTGGTTCCCAGGCGACCGGATCCCTGCTGGGTTACGTCATCAGCGGTTTCGCCATCGATCGCAGCGTAGTGGAGCAGATCAGCCGAGCCACGATGGTGCAGGCATCTTTCGTCAGCAAGGGGCACGTGCTGGCGAGCACCCTGGCGCCGCCGGCGCAGGATTGGCTGGTGAGGTCGATGCCGTCCCCACGGGGCCTGGTCGCGAGTTCCCTGACTCTGGATGGCGAACGGTATCTGGCCAGCACCGAGGATCTGACCTCCCGGTCTTCGGCACCACTGCAGCTGATCGTGCTGAAGTCGTTTGCGGAGGCGGATCGCTCCATCCGTCAAATCGACCAGATGGTCCTGATCGCAGGCCTGCTGGCGATGCTGCTGGGAACCCTGCTGATGCTGGCGCTGTCGCATGCCGTGACCCGGCCGCTGGAGGAGCTGGCCGCCGGCGTGCGCGCGTTCGGAGTTGGCGACAGCTCTCATCTTCTTCCCCATCGCGGCACCAGAGAAGTTCGGGATCTGAGCGCTTCCTTCTCGAAAATGCGGCAGGAGATCCAGCAGGCGAACCGGGCTCTGCTGGAAGCCGAGCGGTTGGCGACGATCGGACGCATGGCCAGCTCCGTCTCGCACGATCTGCGCCACTATCTGGCTGCTGTCTATGCCAACGCGGAGTTTCTGGCCTCGGCACGGCTTTCGGAATCGGAGCGAGCCGACGTGCTGGCGGATATCCGCAGCGCGGTCTATGGCACGACCGAATTGCTTGAATCGATGCTCACCTTCGGCAGAACCGGTTCCGCGGTTCGCCGGGCGCCGGAAATGATGGCGACCCTGCTGGAACGCGCGATCGATCACGTGCGCAAGCATCCCGACGCCGCGAATGTTTCTCTCGTCGCCAGGTACGGTTTTCCGGGAACCACGCTGGCTGTGGTCGATGCGCAGCAAATTGAGCGCGCGGTCTACAACCTTCTTCTCAACGCGTGCCAGTCGCGTTCTCCGTCTCCGGCTGCAATCCACGTGACCGCGACGCTCGAAGTTCAGGACGATCACATTGTTTTGGAAGTCACGGACGACGGCGCGGGGGTTCCAGACGATATTCGGAGCAGCCTTTTCCAGCCGTTCGTGAGCCAGGGCAAGCAGAAGGGGTCCGGCCTGGGGTTGACACTGGCACATTGCATCGCGGCCGAGCACGGCGGATATCTGGTGCTTGTGAGCAGCCGCCCCGGAGAGACCATTTTTCGTATGTCCATCGCGCGCGGGCTGGCGCCGGAGGAGTCTGCCTTCCCCGAGAGTTCATCACCAGAGGTGGCCAATGAGGCAAAACTTTGATAAGGCCATGTTTTCCCGGGTCACGAATCTGAGAGGGTTGCGACGGCGCACGCTTCTTTGCATCTTCCTGAGCGCATCCCTCGCCCTGCTGGGGCCGCAGAGCCGTGCCCAAACGGATCTAGCCAACCGGGTTCAGCTCCTCACCGATGCACTGAACCGGGCGCAGGACCAGCTCGGTCAGACGCAGCGTCAGCTGGAGGATCTGCGCCGCCAGATTGCCGACCT
>JASHPM010000420.1 GCA_030038115.1 Acidobacteriaceae bacterium
GTGGGGGTGAGCACGGCGACCTGGCGGCCATCCTGCACGGCCTTGAAGGCGGCACGCATGGCGACTTCGGTTTTGCCGTAGCCCACATCGCCACAGAGGAGGCGATCCATGGGGAGCGGCGATTCCATGTCGCGCTTGATGTCGGCAATGGCGGAGATCTGGTCGTCGGTCTCAGTGAAGTCGAAGGCGTCCTCGAACTCGCGCTGGAATTCGTTGTCGGCAGGAAAGGCGTGGCCCTGGGCGGCCTTGCGCTGCGCGTAGAGCTTGAGGAGCTCGTCGGCCATGTCCTGCATGGCCTTGCGCACGCGGGCTTTGGTTTTGGCCCACTGCTGGGAGCCGAGGCGGTTGAGGACGGGCGCGGGCCCGGCTTCGGTGGAGCGGTATTTCTGGATGAGGTCGAGGCGGGTGAGGGGGACGTAGAGGCGCGCGCCCTCGGCGAATTCGAGAATCATGAACTCGAGGGAGACGCCGTCCTGCTCGATTTCGCGGAGGCCCTGGTAGCGGGCGATGCCATGCTCGACGTGCACGACGTAGTCGCCGACGGTGAGGTCGCGGAAGTCGGAGACAAAGGCTGCGGTTTTGGATTTTTTGGGAATAGGGCGCGCGGTAACGTCGGCTTCGTCGAAGAAGTCCTGCGCGCCGAAGAGGACAAGATGCGCGTCGGGGAGACTAACGCCGGTAGCGAGCGCGGTGCGCAGGATGACGGGCGTGCGCATGTCTCCGGCGAGGTAGCTGGATTCGTCATAGATGTTCTCACTGCCCGCATGCTGGATGCGGCTGCCGAGCCGGTAGGGGACTTCGTATTCGCGGAGAAGGTTGGCGAGGCGCTCGACTTCGCCCTGATTCGGCGCAACGAGCAGCGTGCGGACTTCCTGGTTCATTAAGTTGCGGATCTGGTCGATGAGGGCAGGAATGGAGCCGTGGAAGCGGAGCGTGGGGCGCGAGGTGAATTCGATTTCGCCGAGGGTTTCGTCTTCTTCCAGAACATCGACCGCGCCGAGCTGGTCGATGTCGAGGCCGGGATGCGAGGCCAGCTGCGCCTGGAGAATTTCGGGGCGCAGGTAGATGTCTTCGGGCCGGATGAGCGAGCCGATGCTGGAGCGCTCGTGGCGCTGCTCGACCTTGTTCCACCAGCGGTCGATCTGGTTGCGGATCATCGCCGGTTCTTCGACGAGGAGGGCCGAGCGCGCGAACAGGTCGATGAGCGTGCCGGTTGCTCCGCCGACCCCGGCGAAGAATTCCCAGCCGGGAAAGACGGAGACGCCGCCGGCGGCGATGGCTTCTTCGATCAGTTCGGGCGAGTCGGAGGATTCGACGCGTTCGCCGCTGAGACGCGTGTGCACGGCGGCAAGCAGGCGCTCGGTAACAGGCGTTTCGGTGAGGGGGAGCAGGCGAGCTTCGTCAAGTGGCGCGGCGGAACGCTGCGTTTCGGGATCGAATTTGCGGATGGACTCGATTTCGTCGCCGAAGAATTCGAAGCGCACGGGACGATCGGCCTCCGGCGAGTAAACGTCGAGGATGCCGCCGCGGCGCGTGAACTGGCCGGGCATTTCCACGATGTCGTTGCGTTCGTAGCCGACGCTGGTGAGGTGCGCGAGGAGGGTTTCAACGTCGACTTCTTCACCGCGGCGGAGAATTTGCGCAAGCCCGGCATAAAAGGGCGCGGGAAACAGCTTCATCGCGGCGGATTCCACGGGCGCGACGACGATGGAGGCTTCGCCCGTGGCGATTTTCCAAAGCGTCTTGGCGCGCTGCTCCTGAATGTCGGGGTGGGGCGAGAGATTTTCAAAGGGGAGGACGTCGTGCGCGGGGAGACGCAGAACGCGGTCAGCGGGGATGGCTCCGGTGAGGTCGCATCCGGCGCGCAGGGCGAGATGCATGGCGTCGGCGGCCTTGTTGTCGGCGACGATGACGAGGGTGGGGACCTGAGCGGCGCGGGCGAAGAGGGGAATGTAGAGCGCGCGGGCGGTTGAGGTGAGTCCGGACACACGACGACGCCCACGGGCAAGCGCGAGGTGCCTCCTTGCCTGTTCGAAGGAGGGAGAATTCTCCAGGTCCGCCAGCAACTCGCGGACAAAGGGGAGGATCATGCAGGATTTAGTTTAGCAGTGTGGGGAATCTCTCCCTGGAGCTTTGCACTCACATCGGAGCATTTACTTCTGCGCGCCAGGCGTCAGCGGAATTGGCCTAAAATCGAGGAATGTCTTACCGCGCGGCGCTCGACAGTCTGCATGCCCGGGCGGGCGAACTGCACGTGGCGCCGGGGCAGCCGCGACGCAAGTTTCGCCTCGATGAGCTGCGGACGCTGGTGGAGGCCCTGGGACATCCAGAGCGGCGGTTTCGGTCGATCCTGATTGCGGGGACCAACGGGAAGGGATCGACGGCAGCCACGCTGGCTGCCATCCTGAAGAGCGCCGGGTATCGATGCGGGCTGTACACATCGCCTCATCTGGAACGCGTGAACGAGCGGATTCGCATCGATGGAGAGATGATCGGCGACGAAGAGTTTGCGCGGCATTATTTTCGCGTGGACGACTGCGCGAACCGTCTGTTGACGGAGGGAAAACTGCCGCAGCATCCGAGTTTTTTTGAGGCTCTGACGGCCGTGGCCTTCGAGGCGTTTGCCGGCGCGCAGGTGGATTTGGCGGTGCTGGAAGTGGGAATGGGCGGCCGGCTGGATGCAACCAATGTTGTTGCGCCGCTGATTTCGGTGATCACCGACATTTCGCTCGATCACACGGAGTGGCTGGGCGAGACGATTCCGCCGATTGCGCGCGAGAAGGCGGGAATTTTGCGCCACGGCGGGACGCTGGTGACGCTGCCGCAGCATCCCGAGGCCAGCCAAACGATTGGAGAGGTGGCGGCCGAGCTGGATGTGCGCGGAGTGAATGCGGCGGAGTATGTACCCAGCAGCCAGCAGCCAGCGGCCGGCAGCCAGCACGATTTGCGCAATCGGTATTCGCTCGAGGTGATGGGAGAGACAATCCAGGTGGATTCGCCGCTGGCGGGAGTGCATCAGAGGCGGAACATCGCGCTGGCCATCGCAGCGGCGGTGGAATTACGTAACAGTCACGGTTTCATAATCACACCGGCGCAGATCGCCGACGGGATTCGGCAGACGCAATGGCCGGGACGGCTGGAGCGGATTCGCGTGCCGGGCAAGGCGGATGTGCTGCTGGATGTGGCGCACAATCCGGCGGGAGCGTGGGCGCTGCGGGCGGCGATTTCAGCGCTTGCGGAGCCGGGGCCGGAATCGGGCGGCGGTCGGCGCGTGCTGGTCTTTGGCTGCATGAAAGACAAGGCGTATGAGGAGATGGCGCAGATCCTTTTCCCGCTGTTCGATCTGGTGGTAGCAACGCCCGTCGAGTCGCCGCGATCGGCGAGCGCCGGGGATCTTGCGCAGGCGGCAACAAAGACGGGTGTGCGAGCGATGATCGCGAGGGATGGACAGGAAGCGCTGGAGACGGCGTGGGCTGAGGCTCCGCGGGATGGGCTGGTGGTGGTGGCCGGGTCGGTGTATCTGGTTGGCGAGGTGAGGCCGCTGCTGGAGCGCGTTGCGGTGCATGCGCTATGAGCACGATTGCGCCGACGGGGCCGAGGCCGGATCCGCTGCCGCTGCGTGAACGGATGATGACCTGGGGGTTGCGGGGGCCGGTATTTTTTCTGGCCACAGCTTTTTTCGCCAGCCTGGCACTGGCAGCATCGTTGTTCGAGAAGGATGGGCGGTGGCAGCATCGCATCGCGCAGGCGTGGGCGTGCGCCAGCGTATGGGCCAGCGGAGCGAGGGTAACGGTTCTCCATGGCGAACGTCTGAAGGCACAACCGGCGGTGTTTGTCTCGAATCACCTGTCGTACATGGACACGCCGGTAATCTTCAGCTCACTGCCGTTTCAGTTTCGAATTGTGGCCAGGAGCGGACTTTTCAAGGTGCCGTTCATTGGGTGGTGGTTGCGGAGGTCCGGGCAGGTGTCGGTGGACGTTGGCAATCCGCGGGCGTCGATCGCAAGCCTGGTGAGCGCGGTGCGAACGCTGAACGGGGGCATGCCGCTGTTTATTTTTCCGGAAGGTGGTCGCACAGAAACGGGAGAACCGGCAAAATTTCTGAATGGGCCGGCGTTCATGGCGATCCGGGCGCAGGTTCCGCTGGTGCCGATGGCGCTGATTGGGACCCATGAGCTGCTGCCGATGCACTCGGGCACGGTGCATCCGGTTCCGGTGGTGTTGACGGTGGGCGAGCCGATGAAAACGACGGGATTGACGATGAAACAGGTGGACGAAGTGACGGCGCGACTGGAGGAACAGATCGCCGCGCTGTATTATGAGCACTCCTGGCGGAAAAAGCCCGAAGGGTCGGCAGGTGGGAGTTCGGATGGGATTGGGGACCTGGAGGCGGTAACAGTTTCTCGGGACGTGCAAGTGACCGAGGAGGCGCGGAGACCATGAAAGCACCACGCATAGCGATTCCGGAACCCAATCTCGCCGACAAGGAATACAGCGAGCGCTCGTGGCCGCAGTATGCGCGGGCGGTGGAGTACGCCGGCGGAGAGCCGGTGAAGGTGCTGTTGCGCGAATCGCCGGCGCGCGTTGCGCAGCTGGTAGCGTCGTGCGAGGGTGTGCTGCTGCCGGGAAGTCCGGCGGATGTGAATCCGCAGAAATACGGTGAAGAGGCGGCGCCGGATTGCGCGGCGGCGGACGCGGCTCGGGAAGCCGTGGACGAGCTGCTGCTGCAGGATGCGTCGAATTTGTACAAGCCGCTGCTGGGGATCTGCTACGGATTTCAGGCGCTGAATGTGTGGCACGGCGGAACCCTGCTGCAGCATCTGAAGACCGCCGTGGATCATGCCGCGGGACGGACCGTGGCGGAAGCACACGCCATCGAAGTGGAGGCGCGATCGAGGCTGCGGCGGATTCTGGGGCTGGGATCGAGGACGACCCTCATGGTAAACAGCAGCCATCACCAGGCGGTGGCGGTGCTGGGCGATGGGCTGGTGCGTGCGGCGTGGTCACCGGACGACGGCATCGTGGAGGCGGCCGAGGGCCATGGCGATCAGTTCCTGATGGGGGTGCAATGGCATCCGGAGCGCGTGCTCGAGGAGAACAAGGCGGCGCAGTGCCTCTTTCAGTCGTTTGTGGATGCAGCGTCGGCGTGGGAGCCGCGCATGATTCGTGAGTCGGTCGCGGACTAGCGCAGCGTGCAGGGAAGCAGGAAGCAGGAAGCGGCAGGGTGTGGCGCATACCGTGCCCCCAAAATGGACCCCGGGTTCGCGGGAGCTCGACAACCATGAAACAATCTGGCGAATACCGGCACAGCGTGGGCGCTGCGGGACTGGAGCCGCGGGCTCTCGAGCAGTGTGAGGCCTATCTGGCGCTGCTGGTGAAGTGGAATGCGCGCATCAATCTAACGTCGGTGCGGAAACCGGAGGAGATGGTTCGCCGGCATTTCGCGGAGTCGATTTTTGCAGCGCGACAGATTCCAAAAGGAGTGAAAACGCTGCTGGATTTCGGGTCGGGCGCCGGATTTCCGGGAATTCCGATTGCGATTTGCCGGCCGGAGATCGGCGTAACCCTCGCGGAGTCGCAGGGCAAGAAGGCGGCATTTCTTCGCGAGGCGGCGCGGACCCTGGGGCTAAAGGCGGAAGTGTGGGCGGGACGGGTGCAGGAAATGGCGCCGGAGCGGGTGTTCGATGCAGTGACGTTGCGGGCGGTCGACAAAATGGCTGCGGCATGCAAGGCGGCGGTGGAACGCCTGGTGGACCACGGATGGATCGCGGTGTTCGCCACACGGAAGACGGAAGAAAGGCTGGAGAAGCTCGGGGGGATCCGGTGGGAGATGGCGGTCGCGATTCCCGGGTCGGACCAGGGGATTCTGAAGACAGGCCATAGGCAATAACCAGGTATTCAACGGCGCGGGTGGTCGAAATTCACATCGCCGGGGCTCTATACTCATGGCACTCAGCCCTCCGTTGGCCCCAGTTGAAGGGAAAACTCGTTTCTGTAATCTCCATCCCCAGGAGGATCCCCCCGCATGCGGCGCAGGTGGCACTTTGGACTGAGTGCGGTAGCCGCTGTGGCGATCGCCCAGTACGGCAGTGGTTGCGGCTCGAATATTATTTCGACGGCAAAACCGGATTTTTCGCTGATTGCGACGGGGACGAGTGTCAGCCTGACGCCGGGTGGCAGCGCGCAGACGGTTTCGGTTGCGGCAACGGCGCTGAACGGATTCACGGGAACCGTTCAGGTAACGGTCAGCGGCGTGCCGGCAGGTGTGACGGCGACGCCGGCGGCCTTCACCCTGACGCCGGGTACTCCGCAGCAGGTGAGTCTTGCCGCGGCGGCAACAGCTGCTGCCTCGACGTCTACGGTGCAATTCTCGGGGACCGCGGCCGGCGTGAGTCACACAGCCTCGGTGACGCTGACGGTGAAGCCAGCGGCGCCGGCACCGGACTTTTCGCTGACGGCGACGGGATCGAGTCTCAGTGTGACGGCGGGCGGGAGCGCGGAAACGGTTTCGGTTGCGGCGACGGCGCTAAATGGGTTCACGGGAACAGTTGCAGTAGCAGTGAGCGGCATACCGGCAGGCGTGACGGCGACTCCGGCGACCTTCACCCTGACGCCGGGAACTCCGCAGGTGGTGAGCTTTTCCGCGGCGGCAACGGCAGCAGCCTCAACGGCAACGGTGCAATTCACGGGCACCGCTGGCACCCTGAGTCACACAGCCCAGGTGACGTTGACGGTAAAGACGGCGGCGCCGGCGCCGGACTTTTCGCTGACGGCGACGGGAACGAGCCTCACGCTGACCGCGGGCGGGAGTGCGGGAACGGTTTCGGTTGCGGCGACGGCTCTGAACGGGTTCACGGGAACAGTTGCGGTAACGGCAAGTGGCGTGCCGGCGGGTGTGACGGCGACACCGGCGACCTTCACCCTGACGCCGGGAACTCCGCAGGTGGTGAGCTTTTCCGCGGCGGCAACAGCAGCTGCCACGACGGCAACGGTGCAATTCACGGGCACCGCGGGCACCCTGAGTCACACAGCCTCGCTGGCGCTGACGGTAAAGGCGCAGGTGATCGCCTCGCCCGGCATCGACGTAACAACCTACCACTACGACGTGGGCAGAACCGGCATGAACACGGCGGAGACGACTCTGACGCCGAGCAATGTCACGTCGTCGAAATTCGGCTTGCTGATGATGTTGCCGGTCGACGGCCTGGTGGATGCGCAGCCGTTGTATCTTTCGAATCTGACGGCAGGCGGACAGACGCGCAATGTGCTGTACGCGGTGACGGAGCACGACAGCGTCTACGCATTCGACGCGGACACCGGCGCGCAGATCTGGAAGACGTCGGTCCTGGGCGCGAACGAGACAACGAGCGGGGACCACGGCTGCGGCCAGATCACACCGGAGATCGGCATCACCTCGACGCCGGTGATCGACCGAAACGCCGGGCCGAACGGGACGATTTTTGTCGTCGGCATGTCGCTGGATTCGTCCGGCGCCTACCACCAGCGGCTGCATGCGCTCGACGTCACCACCGGTGCAGAGCTTCCCGGCAGTCCGTCGGAGGTGAAGGCAACGTATCCGGGGACGGGCGCGAACAGCTCCGGGGGCAACGTCGTTTTCGATCCGAGCCAGTATGCGGAGCGCGTGGGACTGCTGTTGATGAACGGCACGATTTATCTGGGATGGACGTCGCACTGCGACATTGACCCGTATACGGGCTGGCTGATGGCGTACAGCGAATCGACGCTGGCGCAAACGAGCGTGCTGAACCTGACGCCGAACGGCAGCGAAGGATCGATCTGGATGGCGGGCACCGGGCTGGCCGCGGATTCGAGTGGGATCATCTATTTTCTGGATGAGAATGGAACCTTCGACACAACGCTGAATGCGAACGGCTTCCCGGTGAACAATGATTTTGGCAATGGCTTTCTGAAAGTCTCAACGACGGGGGGAAGCCTGGCAGTTGTGGACTATTTCGAGATGGACAACACGGTTGCGGAATCCAATGGGGATGAGGATCTGGGATCGGGTGGAGCGCTGGTGTTGCCGGATCTGACGGATGCTTCAGGGACCGTCCATCATCTGGCCGTGGGCGCAGGCAAGGACTCGAATATCTATGTGGTGAATCGCGACGCGATGGGCAAGTTCAACCCGTCGAACAACAGCGCCCTGTATCAGGAGATCGACGGAGCGATCAGCGGCGGAGTGTGGTCGATGGCGGCGTATTTCAACAACACGGTTTACTATGGCGCGGTGAACGACAGGCTGAAGGCTTTTCCGATTGCGAATGCGAAGCTGGCGACCAGCGCGAGCGCGCAGAGCGCGAACTTTTTCCCGTATCCGGGGACGACGCCGGCCGTCAGCGCGAATGGTACGACCAACGGGATTGTGTGGGCGGTGGAGAATTCGTCACCGGCAGTGTTACATGCTTTTGACGCGACCACGCTGCAGGAGCTGTACAACAGCAGCCAGGCGGCGAACAACCGCGACCAGTTCGGCGCGGGCAACAAATTCATCACACCCATGGTGGTGAACGGCAAAGTGTATGTGGGAACGCCGACCGGAGTTGCGGTGTTCGGGCTGCTGCCGTAAGGCAGGTTAAGCAGAGGGGCGTCGCGCTGGAGGCGAATCGTGGGATACACGGTCGAGGTGAAGCAGGTTTCGGAGCAACCAATCGCTGTGGTGCGCGGACGCGCGAGCACGACGAACCTCCCTGCCAGGATTCGCGCGTTGTTCGACCAGTTCTATGGGGACTTCAATGGCAAGGGAGGGTTGAACATCGTGCTCTATTCCGGATTTGACGCTGCCGGCGAGTTCGAGATCGCCTGCGGTGTGCATATGGAGCAGGCTGGCAATGCCGTGACTCCTGCAGGCACGGTGGCGACTACGGTCTACATGGGTCCCTACGATCAAATGAAGCCCGCCCACGCGGCGATTCACCAGTGGGTTCGTGAAAACGGCCGGCAGCTGGCCGGACCGTCGTGGGAAGTGTATGGGCACTGGAGCGACAATCCCGCACAGCTAAGGACCGATATTTTCTACCTGCTTGCCTAGGCGCAGGTGGAGTTCTCAGGTCGCCTCTCGCATGAGAAGGACGTCCGCTGCGCGTTAATCCACGCCCGATGGATTCTGCGACAGATTGCGGGCGTTGGTGACGTTGTCGGGATCGTCGGTGAAGGTTTTGCCTTCGTGGTAGGCGTACTTCTTGTACCAGGAACCGACTTTGCGGATGCAGTCCTGCCATCCGTCGTCCCAGGTAATCTCCGCTTCACCGTTGGCGTACGCCCAGGTGCCGCGCTCGTGCTCGATCCCATTCATGGTACGGAGAGCGCTCCCATCGTCGCGCAGGGTGATGTAGAAATCTTCCCCATTGCCCTCGCCGACTTCCCATTTGCCGAGGAAGTGGGCGCGGGAGGGGCCGGGGACACTGATGAGCCCGGCGGGGACGGCCGCGGGAAATTCGAGGCGCTGGACGTTGTCGAGGTTGATGCTCTGGCGATGGCCGTCTTTGAAGACGATGACGAGGGAGTTGGAGCCGGAGGTCTGAGCAAAGGCGGCGGCGGGAAGCACGAAAAGTATGGCAACGACGATGGCGATGGCGCTGACGAGTTTTTTCATGGCTTTCTCCTTCGCAGCAGCGGCGCGGCGGGGGAGGGCGAGCCACCCCGTCAGGCCGGAAGTGGGCATGTCGGAGACCCCGAGTGGACCGCGCGGTAATAGAGTACGCCGTGGAGGGGGCGTTGGTTCCGTGCTTTGCGGGGCTTCGGGACCATTTGGTAATGATGGGAGACCGGGAGGGCTCGAGCCGGCGGCAATGAGACTGCTCCGCGCCGACTATATTGGTTCCAGGGTTGGGGGTGCCGGAAGATCCGATGGCGAACGACGTCACCAGACGCGTAGCGTCGGCGGTTTCCGTCGAGGCTGCGGCGAGCTCCCCGTGCGGGGGGAATCCCTATCTCCGGATCTTCAAGTCGAACGTCTACGTCCGGGATCACGACCGGAGCCTGAAGTTTTATGTCGATCAGCTTGGGTTCTGTGTGGTGGCGGATGGGCGTTTTGAATTTGGGCACTGGGTGGCGATTGCGCCACCGGATGGCAGCGCGATTCTGGCCCTGATTGCTCCCCGGCGTGGATCGGAAAACTACAGTCTGATTGGGCGGCCGACGAATGTGTCGTTCATCGCGGAGGACATCGACGCAACCTATGAACTGTGGCGGGGGCGAGGGGTGAAGTTCGAGCAGCCCCCGCAGCCGCAGTTGTGGGGTGGGACGTTCGCCACTTTTGTGGACATCGATGGCAATTCGTTTGAGCTGCTTGGCTCCGATGAGATGAGTCGAGAGATCGAAGCGCAGCGGAGAGCGGCAAACGAAAGAGTGGAGTCGGAGCGGAGGCTGGAGCAGGAACTGGAGATTGCGAAGCAGGTGCAGGCGCGGCTGTTTCCGCAGGGAGCTCCGGAGTTGCGAACGCTGGACTACGCCGGGGTGTGCATCCAGGCGCGGCACGTGGGCGGGGACTATTACGATTTTTTATCGTTCGGGCCGAATCGGGTGGGGCTGCTGATCGGGGATATTTCCGGGAAAGGAATTGCGGCGGCGCTGCTGATGGCCAATCTGCAGGCAAATGTGCGGAGCCAGCTGGCTCTGGCGCGGGTGCAACCGGCGCTGTTTCTGAAAACCGTGAACCGGATTCTTTACGAGAACACGGTGGACAGCGCATATTCGACGATCTTCTTTGCGGAGTATGAGGACGACACGCAAAAGATGCGCTACGCCAACTGCGGGCACCTGTCGGGGCTGCTGCTGCGCGCGGGCGGCGCCGTCGAGGAGCTGCATTCGACAGGCACGGTGCTGGGGATGTTTCGCCACTGGGACGGGCACATGAGCACATGCCAGCTGGAGCCCGGCGACACGCTTGCTCTTTATACCGATGGCGTGACAGAAGCCAGCAATGCGCACGGCGAGGAGTTCGGGCAGCGGAGGCTGATGGAGGCGCTGCGGCGGCATCGCCGGCCTGGAGCGAAGGCGACGGTGGGTGCGATTCTCGCGGAAGTGCAGGAATACTGCGCCGGGGAGCAAGAGGATGACATCACGCTGATTGTGGCAAAATGCAGGGGAGAACAAAAGGCGAAAGTGCGCGCCAGGAGAAAGAAACCCTGACCAGGCAGCAATGATCTCTTTGAATTCTCAGAGCGGATGGCCGCGAAATAAGTAGAAAAGCTCAATGA
>JASHPM010000421.1 GCA_030038115.1 Acidobacteriaceae bacterium
TGGCAGATGCGGGATTCCACGGCGCTCTCCCCGGAGCTCCCTCTCATCCCTCCGTACTCTTGACCTTCTGCCATCGAAGTTTAGTCTCGCAGCATGCCACGTGGGCTTGTTCGCTACCAGCAGACGGGCCATTTCCACTTCCTCACTTTCAGCTGTTACCGGCGGCAGCCAGGGCTGGGGACGGCCGGAGCGAGGGAGGCGTTGGAGGAAGCTCTGGAGCGGGCGCGCTCCCGCTGCGCCTTTGTCGTGCTTGCCTATGTGGTCATGCCGGAACACGTGCATTTGCTGGTGACTGAGCCGCGGTCGTCCGTTCTGGCTGCTGCGATCCAGGGACTGAAGATCGCGGTCGCGCGGCGGCTCGGCGGCTCACCGTTCTGGCAGCCGCGGTATTACGATTTCAATCTGTTCACCGACCGCAAGCGAATCGAGAAGATGAGTTACATTCACCGCAATCCGGTGAAGCGCGGCCTCGTGGAGAATCCGGAGGACTGGGAGTGGTCGAGTTACCGCCACTACCTGACCGGAGAAAAAGGTCGAGTGGGGATCGGGTTGCGGTAGAAATCTCTCCGGGTTGGTTCCGTGGTATCCCATGTCTGCCAAAACCGGGCAGACACGGGGCACCCAGCTTTCGCTCTGGGGCCAGACCTGGGCCACCCTGCCGCCGGGCCATGGTATGCGGGCGAGGTTTCAAGGCCCACGGCCCAGAAAGCGACCCACAGAATGTCCAGCGCCATCGCAGCCAGAATGAGCCAGCCTGCATGGATTTCCGGAGCCAGCGGCTTCACCGCCAGCCCCACCGCTGCATGCGCGATGCCGGCCATGGGAGAATTTCCTCCTTCCGCCTGACCTCACATTTCTCGGGAAGCGGCCTGATTCTACGCGCAAAGCGCCGCGCAGCGCTGTGACGCGCGCATGAATTCACGCTCTCTGCACCCACCACGGTGATTTTCCAAAGCCCTCATCCCAGCTCACCGTCTCTTGGTAGTGGGGTCATAGCGTGGATGTGAGGTCCCTAACCGTAAACGCCGTATTGACCAGGCCAGTTTCCATGTCCGGCGCTACCTTCAGCGTAGCGTGAAGCCGAGCGAAATCGTAAAACCAGAAATGCTGCGCCAGCGCCGCGTGAATGTTTGGCACCAACCTCGCTAGCGCACATGTAAATTGTGCCTAGCGCGAGGGGTTGGAGAAAGCTTTGGCCCTAAGTGTTCGGAAGGGAACGAGTAAGGCAAATATCCCCTCTCGTAAGGTGCACTGTTTGTACCGTGACAGGGCGGATAACTGTAGGCGCAGAATTTGCCGAGACAGCCATCCGATAGACAATAACCAAATGCGCCTACAGAAACCTGCGGTGAAGAGTGCGGCGCTATTGCACCATATTCCAGTGGGGCTTGTTTCCTGGGGTGATTTGCTTGGGTTGCTTGCTTACTGCGCTGGTAATAGCCTCAGTGAGCGGTTTCTCCCCCACAAAGATAAAGGCATCTTCAGGTCTTGAGCCGGGTGGAACTCCGGGAAGGTACATCTGCGATCCCTCCCCGAACTGTACGACCACGTTGGTTGTTGGCCTTAATGGGTCCTGTGCACGGAGGGCTGTAAAAATTGCTGCCGCAAGCTTGTGGTCGGAAGAACTGGCATCAACGACAACGCCGATGTATATGGGCCTGCCCATGGGTGTAAACGTACCGAGCCTGTCTCGAAAGGTGATGTGCGCTTTGCCGAGAGCATCAGCTATCTGGTATCCGAGCATCATGGCTTCAACATCCCGACTGTATGAGGCAATGCTCACTATCTTTCCTGCGTACGGTTGCAGCGGGTCTGCAATTGCCTTCTCTTGGCTGGCAGATAACTGCCGAGGCTGGACCTGTCGTTCTAATTTGACACGTTCAAGTCGTTCGCCCTCAGCCTGTCTTCGTGCTTCGTCAGCCTCGGTCTTTAGTTGCTGCGTTGATTGCTGCAGCTGGGCAGTCTTTAACTCAGCATCGTCAATTGCGCCCTTATCAAAATTCCTGATCTTCGTGTCTTCAATGCCCACCAGGCCTTCAAACACCCCTTCGGCGGCCACTCCGCCGCTAACGAGAATGAATCCTATCAGCGCCCACACTGGAAGGCGACTTCTCCTTTGAGGAGAAACGAGCCAAGATGTTTGGCTGGGTCTTAGCCTCCACCATTCTGCGAAACCATCTCTCACCTCTGGCCACTCGAAAAATATCCCTATGGCTACGAACACTGTGGAGACCAGGAGCAGCACGAAATACAAATCGGCATGGCGCTGGAGGCCCTTTCTGATTGGAGAGTCAAGCGTGGATGGCCCCGAAGTGAGCAGCATGAAGGCCAAGTGGGAAAAGCTGCTTGTGTTCATGGCAGTCGTCTACGTCGCAATTCTTGCGGACGCGATAAGAGTTTGGCGGGGGAAATGATGTGCCCTAATCCTAGCAGGCGCTCCGTATGAAGCGATCTTCAAAACTCACCAAAAAGAGAAGAGAAACGGCAAAAGAAAACTCCTGATCCCCTCTGCGGAAATCCAGGGGTTGACGCAGCCAATCACGCGCGATGGCCTTCAAAAAATCGCGGCACGTGCTATTCCGCCCTCGCCAACCTGAGACAGAAGAGAAACAAACATCGGCTCATTAGCCGCTTTGCGGCTGTATCTGAAGGAATACTCATTCAGATAGCTCTGGAAATACTTTTGGCTGACCGCATGGTAGACGCCGCCGATCCCACGCTCTACCAGACTCCAAAATCCCTCAACGTTTGCTCGTGGATGTCGCCCATGGCGCCCTACGGTAAGCATTGAAGCTGTCCGTGCAGACCGTGGACTCGGGCAGGATTTTCTCCTGAGCGATCCCGCGCAGCGTCTTCCGCGTCACGTCGTCCGCCAACATCGCCAGCACGCGGCCCTTGCCTGTGCGCTCCACGATCCCGACGACAACGGCCGTGTTGTCCGGCCATTTCACGCTCCTGCTCGCACCACGGTGATTTTCTAAAGCCCTCATCCCCCCGACCGTCTTTTCGCCCATCGCTTCTCAGCGACCAGCGTTTCGCTGACCGGCCCCATCCTCGCTGCGGGCCACTGGCTCCCCGCTGCGCACTCCTATACCCTGTTCCTTCATGCTCTTCGCCGCGGCCACTCGATCTCTCTCCACGTGCGCCTACAGGCTCGCCCTTTTCTTCGTCAAAAATGACCTCCGCCACTACCTCCGCACCCACTACGGCGACCACACCTTCCAGAACCTCTACCACTGGCAGCTCTTCTCCTTCGATACCCTCCTGCTCACCCCTTATTTCGCTGTCATGATCGTCCTCTCCATCTACGGCCTGCATCGCTACAAGCTGGTCTGGCAGTACTACCACTACCGCAAAAACGCCACCCGCGAGCCTCCCCGGCATTTCGCCCAGCTCCCCCGCGTCACCATCCAGCTCCCCATCTTCAATGAGCAGTTCGTCA
>JASHPM010000422.1 GCA_030038115.1 Acidobacteriaceae bacterium
GCGATGACGTGCTCGCCGGGGTCGACCGGAGCTTCGACGTCCGGGCGAGGGTGGGGCAGCGGAGCATCGAAGTCGAAGCGCTCGGTGAGCGAGTCGGCGATGCCGCCCACCGGCGCAATGTACTGCCAGCGGCCCGCGTCGATGGAATACTCCGCGTGCGTAACGGGCGACGTGGCGTCGGTTGCAGTGAGAGAGGCGTGAATCCGGCCATCGGCCAGGTGCGCTTCGAGTCCTGAGACAGCCGGAGGCGTTGTGTCGATGACGAATTCGTCGCTGACGCGATCTCCCGTAAGCGCCTCACCCGGATTGTGAGAAAGCGCATCGGTGGCCACGACTTTGACGCGATAGTGGCCATCGGGCAACTGCGAGGAATCGAAGGAATAAAAACGCTCACGGAGGTGATCGCGCAGGAACTGCCAGTTGTGCTCGCCCTCGCCGCGGTAATAAAGGGAGAAGCTGAGCTCGTCGCCATTGTCATCATGCGCGGCCCAGCGGACCGTAACGGCAGTGCGGTCGCGCACCGCCGGCAGCGGTTCTCTTCCGGGCTCCTGACCGAAGCTGATTCCCGAATTTTGCCCGGAAGGGAAATTAATGGTGATCTGCTGCGGCTGGCCGGGCTGCTGCTGGATGGAATTCGCGCGCGCACCGGGGACGACGACAATCTCATCCACGATGGGCGGCATGTTCACGGGCAGGTAATTGATGGCGACTGCGCCCACGATGCTGCCTGGATGCTCCACCAGCTTCCATTGCATGAATCGGGACGAGTCAATGCCGATGGCGCCGGTGTTGGGGGTGAATTGCTTCCAGTCGCCCCAGGCGCGCTGCGGGTTTTCGATGTTACCGGCGCGCGCGTACATCCGAACCGAAGATGAAGGCGTCGAACCGAACTCAACCTCGGCGCGGCCCCATTGGGCGAAGACGCCCGCGTCGAAGACTTCGCTGAGATAGGCGCCCTCGGGCGCTTCGCCGTGGCTCAACAGGAAAAGCTTGCCGGAATTGGCGGTGCTGACGAAGAGGCCGCGGGCTGAGTCGGCGAAGCCGGTGACCTGCGAGGCTTCGAGGTGCGCGACGTCAGCCCAGGAGCCATCGTCATGAATGCGATAGATGCGGCCGCGATTGCCGGTGGCGGCGAGGACGCCGTCGGGGGTCCAGGCCAGCGCGTAGAGGATGTCGTCGTGGCCGCCCCAGATTTTGCGTGGCGGACCGTCGCCATGGGGGATTTCGTAAAGTTCCGAACCATCGGGAATGAGGGTATTGCCGTTGAAAGCCTGCACCGAACCCGGCGTCACGATGGTGATGGTGGCCGTGACCTGTCCGGTGACCGGCAGAGGCGGCAGGTTGTTTCTTCCCTTTTCTCCCACGCCGGCGGCATAGATGGCGCCGTCAGGCGCGACCACGACGGACGTGATCTCCTTCTTCGGCGCGTCGTAGAGGACGAACGCTTTGCCGGCAGGATCGATGCGATAGACGAGGCCGGTGCCATCGGATCCGGCGATCAGGTTGCCGGACTTGTCGAAGGCCAGCGAGCGGATGTGTTCTTCGTCGCTCTTAAAGAAGAGCTCGGCTTTGCTCGGGGTCGTTGGGTTAGCGCCGATGCTGACGCGGTAAATGGCCGCCGGAGCGCCGGTGGCGATATAGAGCCGTCCCTGCGCGTCAAAGGCCAGATCCCAGACGTATTTCGGTTTTTCCTGAGTGCCGGCGGGATCGAAGATGACGGTGGCGGATTCATCGTTCTTGTTTTCCGCGTGCGGGTCGAGTTTGTAGACCTTGCCCGAAGGCAGCGTGGCGGCGTAGATGGCGCCGTCGGGGCCGACGCGCACCACCTGTACGCTCATATCGCGGGTGGTGAAGAGGGTCGTCGATTTGCCCTCCGGCGTGATGCGCAGCACGGTCGCGGGAGTGCCGGTAGCAAGATATGCGTTGCCCTCGCGATCGGCCGCGACCGACCACACATAGGTGGAAGGCGTGGTGATGAGGGCCTTGCTCTCCGGCCCGGGAACGAGATGGCCGTCGCTGGTGATGGCCACGCCGTTGGGCGTGCCGCGTTCCAGTTCCTCAAAGCGGGATTCGGTCCAGAGGCGGGTGCCCTGGGCGTGCGCCACGGGAAATTGCACCAGCAGGCAGGCTGCGAAAACAGGCAGCGCGAGAAGGCGTGCAGACGATTCGCGTCGACGAAACCAGCTTGAAATCATGCTGAGTTTCAGTCTACAGAAAGCACTGTGCCGAAGTCCGACAGCCATCGCAGCTCAGCGTGAAATCGCCTGAGACAAATGACGCTTCGTCGCCTACACTGGGGTTTCGCTGCTCCCTCTGCTATCCCGGGCCAGCAGGCTCGGAATCCCGCGAATTGAGAACGCGCCGACATGCTGAAACGCTGGAGAACCCGGATACTGCTTTTCCTCGCCGTGCTCGGTCCGGGTTTCATCACGGCCAACGTGGACAACGATCCCAACGGGATTTTCACGTATTCCCAGGCGGGCGCGCAGTTCGGGTACACGCTGCTGTGGACCATGCTTCCCGTGACCCTGGCGCTGATCGTGGTGCAGGAGATGTGCTCGCGCATGGGCGCGGTGACCGGCAAGGGACTGAGCGACCTGATCCGCGAGGAATTCGGGCTGCGCCTCACGGTCATCGT
>JASHPM010000423.1 GCA_030038115.1 Acidobacteriaceae bacterium
CAGCATGAACTCCGGCTCCTTCTTCTTTGCCGAAATCATGCGGATCACGTCCTCGCTCAGGCCCTTCGGAATCCGATCCTCTTCAATATCGGTAACGAATCCCCACTCGTATTCCTTGCTGGCCAGCTCGTGGACAACATTCATATCGGTGCTCATTCAGCTCTCCTGGATCTTTCGGTTGCCGCCTCGTCCCGCGGTGCACAGTCGCCTTCGCCCGCGCAATATACGACTAAACCAGTCCTATATCGAGTGTACCCCTGTGAAGCCGTGTTTTCAACCCACGGAGCCAGCGGAAACCTCCTTTATCTCGAGGATGCTTGAGTGATCCCGATCGCTTGCCCGTAAGACGCCGGGCATAAGATACCGAGAGGAGCCCCAGCGTATGAGCAGGAACATCAATCAGGCAGCCCTTGAAAAGTTTGCTGTGAGCGGGCGTCCGAGCCCGCTGGCGAAAACCTGAACGCAGTGAAGGACCTCGCAGCGAAGGACCTCGGCTTCCATCGAGCTTTCGAGTAGCTCTGGTGCCCGGAGGGGGACTCGAACTTGAGCCGTTGAGCGGGCGTCCGAGCCCGCTGGCGAAATCCTGAACGCAGTGAAGGACCTCGGCTTCCATAGAGCTTTCGCGTAGCTCTGGTGCCCGGAGGGGGACTCGAACCCCCACAACCCTTTCGGGTCTGCGGATTTTAAGTCCGCCTATTGTGCCTGTAAACAGATGATAAATAATGCTTTGACGCAATAACAATCTCGCGATGTGAAAGAGGATGTGTAAGTTTTCGGGAATTTGCCGGAAATTGCCCCTTACACTTCTCTCCGAGAATTTGCACTCTACTCTCCCTGTCGACCATCGCAGAATTCTGCTACGAGTTCTGGACCCCAGGCGTGTTTTAATTCGCTCCGGCCCACCCGAAAATCAAGGGAGGGTGCCTGAATTCTTTAGTGAGCCTGCGAGTGGCGACCTCCAACATGAATATGTCGAATTTACCGGTCAAGTCATCCGGAAACGAAGCGAGCAAAAGCTCTTTGGAATCGGGGGACCAGACGGGTTTAATGTTCATGGGCCATTCGAACTTGTGAATGAAAGTCGGATCGCTACCGTCGGGATGCATCAGGCTGATCCCATTCGCGCCAGTAAAACTCCACCACCCGTGCCTGTCGCGGACGTGCGCAGTTTGAGAATGGTAAGCGATCCATTCTCCGGAGGGCGACCAAGACGGCCCCCAGCCGTTCGCGATCTTTGAGACCCTGCCGGTTTCGACATCCATCACAAAAACCCCCGGAACCGGTGGCTCATCTCCTGGCATATCGATATCGGCACTAAAGACGATTCGTCGGCCATCCGGGGACCAGCTGATGGAGTTATTGCTCTTCTGTGACGGGGGCTGACCATCGGTTATCTTACGTGTCATGAGGTCAAGGATGCGGAAGAGGCTCGGGCCATTCGGGCTGGTGCGAGCGACGCAGGCCAACTTCGTCCCGTCCGGGGAGATCGAAACAGCGCCATGCGAAAGTTCGAGGTCCGGATACTCGGTCCACCTGTGTTCCGCCACGGAGTAGGTGCCGACGGTGAACCAATGCTCGCTTCGTGAGAGCTCATAATCACTACCTGGCAGTGCAGAGGCGATGACACGCCCATCCGCGGAAATGCTGGGCGAGATCGTCCAGGAGTTTGCTTTCCCCGGCAACGTCGAGGTCTGATCGCCGGTGGTCACTGTAAGCTGATCGGACGGCCAGCCCACCAGCAGCGCAGCTTTGGGCATGCGCGGCAACTTCTGTTTCTGTGCCTCCAGGGGTGCACCGTGGCTCAGCGACTGGGACGCAATTAGCGCTGCCAGGAAGATCGACGAAAAGCGCATATCTTTCGTCCTTAGACAGCTCTAAGCATAATGCGCGTGGACGGGCCGTGAAGCTGCAGTTGTGACACATTTCAGAGTGACACAATCGCATCGCCGACGGTAGCCACCTTGGCCTCACAGAACATGCGCGCGTGCCATCCAGGCGAAACATTTATAATAAATCTTGTATAGCGGCGTTTATTACGTTACGATCAGAACGATGATGCTCAGCGAGGACTCTCCACCAGCGGCCTAGCTCCATTTTGAAGGGGATTCGCTGGAAGTGTTGTCCGGGTTTCCTGATGACATCAAACGGTCGCTTGGATTCTCGCTTAGGCAGCTACAAATCGGTAGAGAGCCAACATCGCAGACTCGAAACATGAGTTCCATCGGACCCGGTGTCTACGAATTGAAGGAAGCGGATGAGCGCGCATGGTACAGGGTGATCTACCTTTCGAAGATCGAAAACAGGATCTACGTGCTGCACTGTTTTGAGAAGGAAAGTCGCAAAACCGACCGCCGAGACATCGCACTTGCGAGTCAGCGCCTCAAACTCGTCCGACAGCGATTAAAGGAGCAGAAGAGTCATGAAAAACGCAGCGGAAAATAGGCCGACACACATTGTGAGAGGCAATGTCTTCGATGCGCTCGGATTCTCTGCGTCGGAAGCGAGCGCACTCAAGATCAAAGCTGAACTCCTGTCCGCCATCCTGGAACATGTAAAGCTGAAGGGCTACACACAAGCGCAGCTCGCGGACGTCCTAGATGAGTACCAGCCGTCGGTGAGCAACCTGCTCAGGGGCAGGATCTCGCAGGTCAGCATCGAAAAGCTGTTGCGATATGCAGACCGTCTGCATCTCCATACAAGCATCGCCATCCGTCCTAACGAAGGCCGAAACCGCCGCGCAACGAGTCTACGAAAGCAACCAGCGCAACGCCCAGCGCGAAAACTTGCAGCAGCGGTTTAGCTCCCCATGCACTTCTCGAAGTAGGCTAGATACGCACGGAGACCGATCATGGTCTACGTCACGTGTTGCCGCGCCTCGCGCAGAGCAACTTCAATCGACTTGGAAATGTGTAACAGTTGTGCGAGCCTTTCTCGCTCTCATATCTTGAATAAGCGAAACAGTTTCAGCGGGATAGATCCAAAGCTCGTGCTTAGGCAAGACTCGGAGTCCGCTGCGTCTGCCGCGGAGCGTTTCTCGTTCGGGACTCAGGACCAGCCATCCCCTTGTTTTGTTGGCTTCTCGCTGGTGCCCGGAGGGGGACTTGAACCCCCACGGAGGGTAAGCTCCTGCGGATTCCGCGTCGCCGGCGCCTGCAACCACAGTGCCCCCACCCTCCGAGAACTGTCTCTTCGCTAATGTCTG
>JASHPM010000424.1 GCA_030038115.1 Acidobacteriaceae bacterium
CTTCCTCTGGAGCCTCCTCGACAACTTCGAGTGGAGTTCCGCCTACAGCCTCCGCTTCGGCATCACCTGGGTCGACTATGCAACCCAAAAGCGCACGCCCAAGCTGTCGTTCGACTTTTACCGCAATGTCATCGCCACCAACTCCGTCGTCTAATTCGGACCATCACGCAAATCACTGCAGCGAGCCGAAAGCATATGAACCGCGCTGCATCCTAAACTCTGATCCCTAAACTCTGGACTCCTGTCGCTGTACCCTAGTACTCGTGTCGTTCAAAGACTTCCTCGGCAACGAACCCACCCTCCGCCACCTGCGCGAAGCCCTCGCCGCCGGCCGTCTTCCGAACGCGCTCATCCTCGCCGGCCCCCGCGGAGCGGGCAAGTACACCCTCGCCATCATGCTTGCCCAAGCCGCCAATTGCCTCACGCCCCCCCATAGCCCCGACGGCCTCCCGGACTTCTGCGGTCGTTGCTCCAACTGCGAGCGCATCGGTCAGTCCCTCGACCTCGACGCCCGCGTCGCCGAAGCCATCGCCATTCGCGAAGACATGCGCGACATCGACAAGCGCGATACCCGCATCCTCATCCAGACCCACCCCGACGTCCTCGTCATTCCGCCCGATCCGCCGCAACTCCTCATCAAAATCGGCCAGGTCCGCGTCCTCACTCGCGAAATCTACCGCGTCCCCGCCGAAGCCCGCCGCGCCTTTTCCATCTTCACCAGCGCCTCCTTCATGAAAGAGGCCGCCAACTCCCTCCTCAAAGTCCTTGAGGAGCCGCCCGCCTACGCCACCATCGTCCTTCTCGCCGAAAACCCCGGCGAACTCCTGCCCACCATCCGTTCCCGCGCCGCCACCTTCCGCCTCGGCGCCATCCCCACCGGCCAAATCGAAAAACTTCTCGCCGAACGCCGGCCCCACGACCGTCCTGTCGAGCGCGCCCTCATCGCCCGCCTCTCTGAAGGCGCCATCGGACGCGCCCTCGCCTTCGATCTCCCCGCATACCTCGCCAGCCGCTCCGACGCCCTGGTCCTGCTGCGCAACGCCATCGGCCAGGCTGATCACTCCGACCTGTTCAAGGTCACCGAAACGTATCGCGCCGGTGCCGAAGGTCAGGAAAAAACCGAAGGCCTGCTCCGCGCCGCCGCGTCTCTTCTCGAAGACCTGCTTCTCCTCAAATCCGAAACCCCGCATCTGGTCCGCAATATCGATCTGCAAAAAGAGCTGGCCTCCATGGCCTCCGCGGTCACGTACGAATGGATCGAGTCCGCCGCCCGCGGCCTCCGCCAGGTCGAATCCGGCATGCGCCGCAACCTGCTCCGCTCCCTCTCCCTCGACAGCTTCGCCGCTCAGCTGAGCGAACGCTGAGCGCCTGCTCCCTGCTGTAGATTCCCACAGCCCACCCAGGTTACTATTTTCGCAACGTTTCCCCAATCTCGTTCCGCCCATGCGACGCAGTCCCGCTTTTCTGCATCACATAGGAAATCTTGTCCGTAAAGGATTGTGGTCCTATGTCTCAGTTCCCTGCCTCAGCGGTGCGGACGTTGCGTCCGCAAGTGGTCAAGAGCCCAGTTCAGCGCGCCTCGGCCGCGCTTGACTCCTCTCTGTCCGGTCCACTCCCCGGTCCTGTACCCGTTCCACCCCCAACGCCTGCGCCGCCTCTCAACAATACCCTCGACCTCGACGTCATCTCGCCGCGCAAGCTCATCCGCCCCACGCTTCCGGCCAACTCCCGCCGCGTGCGCCGCTTCGAGCGCCAGGACGAGCCTACCCTCATCGTTCGCTCCGCTCAGGTGCCATCCTCCGCTACCCATGAAAGCTCGCACGCCGAATCCTTCTACCTCCAGAAGCAGGTGCAGGCGCAAACCCCCATGGTCTTCATCCTCGACGACGGGGAGAAGATCCAGGGCTGTATCGAGTGGTACGACCGCAATGCCATCAAGGTGCGCTGCACGTCGTCCTCGCCCTTCCGCAGCTCTCACCCCGGCGGATCAGGAACCCGCGCCCTCATTTACAAATCCAGCATTAAGTACCTCTATAAAGCCGGCGAGAATTCCTCGTCCTGATCGAAGTCATTCTGAGCGAAGCATCGCTCGGCGAGAGATGCGCAGTCGAAGAACCTCCCGAGCGTCGGCATCCGGACGAGAAGGCTCGTCCGGATTCGCGAGGGCAGCATTCTTCTCTATTCCCTGCTCGCTGAACGCTGCCCGCTACTCCCTGCCGGCTGCTTTCTGCAGCCTGTCCCGGATCGCGAGCCCAATCCCCTCCGCCGCCGGCAGCGGACACACAATCACCATCGCCCCCGCCTTATCCAGCCACCGCAGCCCCGCATACAGCTTCCCCGCCAGTTCCTCCGGCTTCTCCCACCGTCCCCAGTGAAAAATCTGCGCCGCCGACTCCACCCGCGCCGTTGGAAACCCGTCCGGCAACATCAATCCCACTCGCTCGCCTTGCTCCTCCGCGCGCCGCGCCGCGTTCTCAAACGCCACTCTCTGCGCCGCGCCTTCCCCTTCCACCAAAACCAGCCGCGCTTGCGGCGCATAGTGCCGCTCGCCCATCCCCGGCGCCGGAGCCGCCTCTCGCGCCCTCCCTTTCCCCATGTGTTCCCGCAGCACGACCTCGCCGTTGCACACCTCACCAACCTGCTCCCGCGTAATCACCCCGGGCCGGTAGATCACGCACCCCTCCGCGCCCGCCTCCACCACCGTCGATTCCACTCCATGCGTCGTCTCTCCTCCATCCACAATCGCGTCGATCCGCCCTTCCAGATCCTCCGCCACATCGTTCGCCGTCGTTGGGCTGATCCGCCCAAATCGATTCGCGCTCGGCGCCGCCACCGGTACGCCTGCCGCGCGCAGCAAAGCATGCGCCACCGGATGCGCGGGCATCCGCACCCCAACCTTTTTCAGTCCCGCCGTCACCGTCTCCGGCAACCTCTCATGCTTCGGCAGCAGCAGGGTCAGCGGCCCCGGCCAAAACTTGTCCATCAACCGCTGTGTCTCGTTATTCACCTCCGCCGCTACCGTTTCCAGCATCGCGCGCTCACCGATATGCACAATCAGCGGATCCCAACTCGGCCGCTCCTTGGCCGCAAAGATCTTCTCCACCGCCTCTGCATCCAGAGCGTTGGCGCCCAGCCCGTACACCGTCTCCGTTGGAAACGCCACCGTCCCCCCGGCGCGCAGAATCTCCGCCGCCTGCGCGATCGCCCGCCGCGATGCCCTGCTCTCAGGATTCCCTGCCTCCACCGCCAGCCGCAGCGTCTTCACACCAACCATCTCCCGATCCCCATCCTAACCGTCCCCGCCCCTGCATCTCCCGGCTTCCAGCTTCCAGCTTCCTGCTTCCAGCTTCATGCTTCCTGCTCACTGCTTCCTGCTCCCTGCAACCTGTAACCTGTCTTTATGGGCATGGAAATCGAAGTAAAATTCCCCGTCCCCAATCCCGCCACGCTCACCCGCCGCCTCCTCGGCGCCGGATTCCACGAGGAAACGCCCCGCACCTTCGAGCGCAACATTCTCTATGACACGCCCGACCGCCGCCTGCGCTCCCAAACCACCATCCTGCGTGTCAGAAAATATGGCAGCCGCTGGGTCGTCACCCACAAATGCCTGCCCCAAAACAACGATCCCACCGCCCGCCACAAGCATCGCGAGGAAACCGAAACCCAGGTCGAAGACGGCGAGGCCATGGGCCGCATCCTCGCCCAGCTCGGCTTCCAGCCCGCCTTCATCTACGAAAAATGGCGCACCGAGTTTTCCGACGCCACCGGTCACTGCGTTCTCGATGAGACCCCCATCGGCTTCTATGCCGAGCTCGAAGGCCCTCCCGCCTGGATCGAT
>JASHPM010000425.1 GCA_030038115.1 Acidobacteriaceae bacterium
CTCTGGAGCTTCTCGGCGCTTATCTCGACGAAGTGAAAACGTACCAGGCTGCCGGCGTGTTCCAGGGCGTAGTTCCGCGCGCAGCCGAAATCATTGCTCTCTGGGAAGACACCTTCGAAAAACTCTCCCGCCGCGACTGGATGTCGCTCGCCCCCCGCCTCGACTGGGTTCTCAAGAGGTTCATCCTCGAGAGAGCCATGGAGCAGCGTCCCGAACTGGACTGGTCCTCCCCCGAAGTTAAGCTCATCGACCACCTTTATTCCAGCCTCAACGATGATGGCTTGTACCGCGCCTATGAAAATGCCGGCTTCGTCGAGCAACTGGTCTCGCCCGATCGCATCGCGCATTTCACGCGCAACCCACCCGAAGACACCCGCGCCTGGACCCGTGCCATGCTCCTGCGCCGCGCTGCGCGCGAAGGCGCGAAAGTGGACCTCGTTGACTGGGACAGGATCACCTTCAGATTCCGCGACCACCTCGGGTGGCCCGTCTACCGCACCGTCGCCCTGGACAATCCGCTCGCCCTCACCCGCCGCGATACTCAGCCCATTTTCGATACCGCCCGTACATTCACAACCCTGATCGACCAGCTGAACTCGCTCTCCGGCCCCCGCATCGCATCCCCACCCGCGCTTCAACCCGCAAACGAAACCCTACAGGAGGAAGTGTCATGACCCTGCGCCAACGATACAGCAACGATCCCGGCGGCGACCCCGGTTCCGCAGCCGCTCCCCATGTCCCCGGTATGCTTCCCGAGTTCCGCTCCGCCGCCGACGGTATGCTCGCCGCGGGTGACGAAGCCATCCGGCGCGCCCTGTCCAGCGGCGACTCCACCGCATTCCTTGAAGCCAGCAGGCAACAAGGCGGGCAATAATCTCGCTCCTTAACCCCCATTCGGGTGCATCATGGCCAAACCGCTCTTCGGTCTCGAAACCGAGTACGCTGTCGCCGGCATTCGGCGCGACGGCGCTGCCGGCTCTCCCTCGTCCATCGTCCGCTCCCTGATGCTGGCCGCGCGCCGCAAGCTCGTCCATCTCTGTGAGGGCTGCGGAGCCGACGGCATGTTCCTGGCCAATGGTTCTCGTCTTTACGTGGACGCCGGTTTGCACCCTGAGTTGGCCACGGCCGAGTGCGTCGATCCGTGGCAGGCCGTGCGCTACATCGAAGCCGGCCATCGTATCCTCGCCGGTCTCGTCGCTTCCCTGCCGGATGGCCGCTCCTCCGGCTCCGAGATCGTCTGCCTGCGCAACAACGTCGATCTCAGCGGTGGCGAAACCACGTGGGCCTGCCACGAATCCTACCTGCACACTCGCCCTGCCTGTGAATTGCGCACCCAGCTCATTCCTCACCTCGTCACCAGAATCGTCTACACCGGTGCGGGCGGCTTCAATCCCTTTTCCCCCGGCCTGGAATTCACCCTCGCCCCGCGCATGGCCTTCTTCGATTCCGTAGTCTCCGACAGCTCCACCGGCGATCGCGGCATATGGCACACGAAATCCGAACCCCTCTGCTCGGGTTATGGCCGCCTCCATGTGCTCTGCGGAGAAAGCCTCTGCTCGCAAACCGCCAACTTCCTCAAGCTGGGAGTCACCGCTCTGGTTCTGGCTATGGCCGACGCCGGCCTCGAACCGGGCAAGTCCGTTCGTCTCCCCGATGCTGTCGAGGCGCTCCGCATCGTCACCGGCGACGTCACTTGCAAATCGAAGCTCCGCATCGTGGGCGGCGGCCAGCTCACCCCGGTCGAGGTTCAGCGCCACTATCTCACCCTGGCCGAGAGCCATCTTCGTGATGACTTCATGCCCTCCTGGGCGCCGGCCGTTTGCCGCCACTGGCGCGCAGTCCTTGACCTCCTCGATAACGCGCCCGCGTCTGTCGCGCAAACCCTGGACTGGGGCATTAAGTACGCCCTCTACACCCAGCACGCCCACAAGCTCAGTCTCCCCTGGAATGCGTTGCCCATCCTGAACGAAACCATCCCCCGGCTGCCCGCCGATCTCTTATACCCTTCCGGCGCCGGGGACCAGGGCCAGGATTCCCTCCCCTTTATGGTTCCGGATCATGAATCCCAGATTTCCGCCCATCCTTATAAGAGTAGCGATGAGGTGGAAGCCGCCCTGCGCGTCCATAACCTTCGCTTGGCCGACCTCAGCGCCGTACTCCGCTCGCGCCCGCAGTTCTTCGAGTTGGAAACACGCTTCAGCCAGCTCAGCGCTAAAGGCATCTTCCAGGCTCTCGAGGCCGCCAACGCCCTCCACCACCGTGTCGACGGTGTTGGAGACATCGAGCAGGCCATGACCGATCCGCCTGCGGGAAGCCGTGCTTTTTTGCGAGGCCAGGCCATCCGCCGTCTGAACGGCAACCGCAACGCACGCAGCTCCTGGCAACAGGTCGTCGACCTTTCCGAACACAAATTCCTCGACCTGTCCGATCCCTTTGCCCAGACAGAATCCTGGCAGTCCATGCCTTCGGATCCGGACCCCGAACCCGCCGCCATCCCCAGCTTTCATTTCATGCGAGAGAGCGCGCTCGACGCCTATTTGTCCGGCGATTACCCCATGGCCGAGGAACTACTTCGTGACTGTCTGGCCGGAGATTTCGAGCCCCAGAGTACGCACGCTCACCTCGCGCGCGTGCTCCTTCTCATGGATCGCGAAGAGGAAGCGCGCGACCAGATCGTGCGCGCCTGGGGCGTCCCGCAGCTCGCGCCCCCCCGGCAGATCGTGCGCGCCCGGCGCCCCCCGCGGCTCGCGC
>JASHPM010000426.1 GCA_030038115.1 Acidobacteriaceae bacterium
ATTCCTCTCTGCTTAATCGTGAACGCCACCCGGTCGATCGCCAGCATGTACGCCGCGATCCGGTTGTTCACCGCATGCGCCTCTGCATAGCGCGTCACGTCGTCGAAGCTCTCCGCCAGTATGCTTTCCAGCCGCTCGTTCACTTCCGACTCTTTCCAGAAGTAGCCCTGCCGGTCCTGCACCCACTCGAAGTACGACGCCGTCACTCCGCCCGCGTTCGCCAGAATGTCCGGGATGATGAATATCTTCTTATCCGCAAGAATCTCATCGGCGACCGCCGTCGTCGGCCCGTTCGCGCCCTCGCACACAATGCGCGCCTTAATCTTCTCCGCATTCCGGCTCGTGATCACGTTCTCCGTCGCTGCCGGGATCAGGATCTCGCAGTCCGTCGTCAGCAGCTCCGCCGTCGGCATCCCCTCCGCGCCCCGGAAACCCAGCACCGTCCCGTTCCGCAGTTTGTGCTCCAGCAGCAATTCAATATCGATGCCGTTGGGATTGAACAGCCCGCCATCGTACTCCCCGATCCCGATCACCTTGTAGCCGCGCTCCTGCATCAGCTGCGCGGCGTTCGACCCTACGTTCCCGAAACCCTGAATAATCACCCGGCATCCGTCGCGCGCAATGTTCAGATACTTCAGCGCCTCGTCGCAAACCACCATGATGCCGCGCCCCGTCGCTTCTCTTCTTCCCCGCGATCCGCCAATCGTCAGCGGCTTGCCTGTCACCACTGCCGTCACCGTCTGCCGCATGTGCATCGAGTAGGTGTCCATGATCCACGCCATGGTCTGCTCGTTCGTATTCACATCCGGCGCCGGCACATCCTTCTCCGGTCCCAGAAACTCGATGATCTCCGCCGTGTACCGCCGCGTCATCCGCTCCAGCTCGCCCTGCGACATGGTCTTCGGATCGCAGATCACTCCGCCCTTCGCGCCGCCGAACGGAATATTCACCACCGCGCACTTCCACGTCATCCAGCTCGCCAGCGCGCGCACCTCGTCCAGCGTCACGTCCGGTCCGTAGCGGATCCCGCCTTTGCTGGGGCCCCGCGCCTGCGAGTGCTGCACCCGGTAGCCAGTGAAAACCTCAATCCGCCCGTCATCCATGCCCACCGGAAAATGCACGATCACTTCCCGCGACGGATACCGCAGCACCCGCCATATTCCCTCATCCAGATTCAGTTTTCGCGCCGCAAAATCGAATCGTGCCGCCTGGGCTTCCCAGGGGTTAATTTCCTGCTCAAGCGTTACCGTTGCCATTAGGGAATCTCTCCGCAGCCGATGCTTCCAGGGCCCTGCCGAATTCCAAAAAAAGGTTCGCTCAGGCAGAAACCCGCATCCGGGCCAAACGGTCCGAGTATAGGCCCCCGAACCACCCCCCCGCAACCCTCCCCAGCCTCACCAACGTAACCCTTGTGGGCCATTTCCCGCCGACCCCAAACGACAGCCGTGTGCCCCATCCTGGTCGCGCTGCCCTTGGCGCGAGCAGGGTAGGCTACCGCGACCCCAACCCGTCCTCATCGGCTCGAAATCCGCCCAGCCCGAAAGTGGACCGCGGATGGCAAGCCAGGTTCCTTGTCTGGCAAGCCAGGTCCCTTGTCAATCCAGCGCCATCCCCAAAACACCCGCGCCTCGCATAGCGGGCCCCGCCAGGTTCACCCCACAGCAAGAAGCAGACTCTCGTACCGGGCGATCGTCAAGATCACCCACCCTCAGCCTCGATCACCTCAGTACCGTCCGTTATCCCAAAACGGGACCGGCCCGAACTACCCGCTACCGGCTATCTGGCTCCCAGCTCCCGGCTCCCAGCTACCCGCTATTGGCTACCGGCTACCGGCTGTTTCCGCACCGGCACCTGGATCTCCGTCACATACGTCTCGTCATCCTGCCGCACCGGCTTCGTGCAGTGCAGATAAAGCTCCCGCGTCGGCCCCGCGATCTGGTACCCGTTCTCCGCCACCCACCTCAGCAGCGCGTCATAGGCCTCGCTCAGCCGCTTGTACGCCCCGTTGTGCACCGTGCACGCCGCCGTCGTCTCCGCCAGCTCGTGCACCGTCACTCCGCCCCCCGCCGCCACATCCTGTCTCAGATAAAACCCCGCCTCCGCATCCACGTCCTTCTCCTTGTATTCGTGGTCGTGCCACAGCGCCACCGGGATCCCCGCGCTTGCCATCCCCGGCCCCAGCCCACTCGCCACCTTCCCATACAGCGCTCCCACCGACGGATAATTCGCAATCGTCTCCCGCACCGACGCAATCTTCTGCTTCGGCACCGTCTTCAGCACCACGTCGTACGCCATATCGTTCTCCTTTTCGATCAGCCGAATCCGGCTGCTGATTCTGCTGAGGCGATCGCCTTCCTCCTCGACGCGCTTCTTCTGCTCCGCCTGCTGCAGCACCAGCATTCCGCGCATCTGCTCCGCGTTCACGCCCTCGCCCAGCAGCCGCCCAATCTCCTCGAGCGAAAACCCGAAGTCCTTCAGCGCCAGAATCCGATGCAGCCGCGCAATCTGCCGCGCCGCGTAGTACCGGTACCCGTTTTCCGGATCCACCCACTCCGGCTCGAGCAGCCCCGCCTCGTCGTAATACCGCAGCGTTTTGATCGATACCTGCGCCAGCGTCGAGAAGTCGCCGATCTTCAGCATGATTCCTTTCTCATGTCTCCAGCGGCGGGAGAGTCAAGCTCTATTCTTGAAATTTTTATCGCGCCACAGGTGCCGGACCCACCTTGCCCGCGGCGGCCTTTTCCGCGTTGCATTCGCAACCCAGCGCAACCGCGCCTCAGGACCATCGATAATACCCTTAGACATGGCTAAACACTCCGCCGGCATCCTCCTCTTTCGCCGCACCCAATACGGCCCCGAAGTCTTCCTCGTCCACCCCGGCGGCCCCTTCTGGGCTAAAAAAGACGCCTGGACCATCCCCAAAGGCGAGTACGAACCCGGCGAGGAGCCCCTCGCCGCCGCCCGCCGCGAATTCCACGAAGAAACCGGCTCCCCCGTCCACGGCCCCTTTATCCCCCTCGACGTCATCCACCAGCCCTCCGGCAAAGAAGTCATCGCCTGGGCCGCCGAAGGCGACTTCGACCCCGCCACCCTCGTCAGCAACACCTGCTTCGTCGAGTGGCCCCCGCGCACCGGCCGCCAGCTCGAAGTCCCCGAAGTCGATCGCGGCGCCTGGTTCCCTATCGCCATCGCCCAAAAAAAAATCTTCCGTGGTCAGGAATTCTTCCTCGACCGCCTCCTCGCCGCCCTCCGCTGATCGCCAACCGGGCAGCCTGAGCCCCGGCGCAGCCCATCGACGCAGCCGGCGCGGCATCGGCCCAAAACCACGTCCCGCCAGACACAGGATGTGCAGCCTCACGAGCGTATAGTGGACTCCGCGATGGCCACCCATCCAGCACCCGCCGGCCAACCCCCGCAGAGAAACATTCCTGCGGCCCTCATCGACGAGGCGCGCAGGCACGTCTACGAAGCCGCCATTCGCACGCCCCTCGTGCGTCTCAACCACGATGGCCCTGCCGAAATCTGGCTCAAGCTCGAGTGCCTGCAACCCATCGGCTCCTTCAAAATTCGTGGAGCCTGGAACGCCGTTCGCCTTCTCCCCGAAGAGCAGCGGCGCCACGGCGTGTGGACCGTCAGTGCCGGCAACGCTGCCCAGGGCGTGGCCTTCGCCGCTCGCCGCGCCGGCGTGCCCTGCAAAATCCTCATGATCGACGCAGCTCCCCAGGCCAAGTTCGACGCCGTCCGCCGCCTCGGCGGCGAAGTTGTCAAGGCGTCTTACGACCAGTGCTGGCAGGCTCTGGCCGACCGCGCCCATCCCGCCATGGACGGCGCGTTCATCCATCCCTTTGAGGACGACGCCTTCATCGCGGGCAATGCCTCGGCCGGTCTCGAAATCATCGAGGACCTGCCTGATGTCGATGCCATCGTCGCTGGTTTCGGCGGTGGCGGCCTCTCCTGCGGCATCGCTGCCGCCCTCAAAGCGCGGCGCCACAAAGCCAGGGTCTTTGCCGCCGAGCCGGAGACTGCGGCTCCGCTCTCCCTCTCCTTCGCCGCCGGCTCGCCTCAGAAATTTCCCGGCTGGCAGGCCAGTTTTGTCGATGGCTGCGGTGGCAAATCTGTCTTCCCCCGCATGTGGTCCCTCGCCCATCATCTCCTCGCCGGCTCCATCGTTTCCACCCTCGAACAGACGCGCCAGGCTATGCGCCTCGTGGCCGAGCGCAATCGCGTCATCGCGGAAGGCGCCGGCGCCTGCGCCGTAGCCGCCGGACTCAGCGGCAAATGCGGCCCCGGCAAGGTGGTCTGCGTGGTCAGCGGCGGCAACATCGATCTGGCCAAATTCTCCGAGCTGGTCACACGAGACTAGCCAGCCGCCAGCCTTCTTCGGCACTATGGCGGGAAAAAGCCCCATCCCACCCCCCCACCCCACGCCGCGAGGTTCACCCCATAGCAAGAAGCGCAAGCCCACATCGTGGGCTGCCCAAACGACTAAATTCCGGACGAAAACACTTCAGTACCGCGTGTCAGACCAAAATGGAACGCCATCGGTACCCGCTTCGCCTTGCCAAACCGGCGCCAGCCGGCCCCAGCGCACAACTTTGGAGTCGTACCTCCCTCATACCCGCGGTAGGAGGTGCTTCGAGACCCTCACTGCCGATGCGGATACCAGGCTCGCCGTGGCCATGTTAACCTCCCTGTCAGTCCTGCACATAAACGGAACATTGAGTTCGATCATGGCGGAGTTCTCGACTCTCATCAGCGGCCTGTCGTTTACTGAGTGCCCACGATGGCGTGACGGGCGCCTCTTCGTATCGGACCGCTATACGCACCGCGTGCTGGCGCTGGCCATGGACGGTACGGTGGAAACTTACGCCCGCACACCCGGGCTACCCTGCGGGCTGGGATTCCTTCCCGACGGGCGCCTGTTGATCACGTCCATGCTTGACCGGAAGATCCTGCGGCGGGAGCCGGACGGTTCCGTGGTGGAACATGCGGACTTGTCCGCGCTTGCGCCGTGGCAGCTGAATGACATGCTGGTCGATCACGAGGGCCGTGCGTGGGTGGGCAACTTCGGCTTTGACCTGATGGGCGGCGCGCCGGCGCGCACCACCGTTCTCATCTGTGTTGCGCCAGACGGAACCGCCACGGTCGTGGCCGACGAGCTCGGCTTCCCCAACGGCATGGTGCTCACGCCGGACCGTCGCACCCTCATCGTGGCCGAAACCATGATGAACCGCCTCAGTGCATTCACCGTCACCGGCGACTCGCTGAACGAGCGCAGGACCTGGGCGGCCTTTGGCGAACCCCCGCGATCGACCCACGTTCCCAAGATCCTCGAACAGGCGGCCGTCGTACCGGATGGGATTTGTCTTGACCAGGAAGGCGCGGTCTGGGTGGCCGACGTCTTCAACCATCGTCTGATCCGCATCGTCGAGGGCGGTGACATCGTGGACGAACGCAGCACCGATGGAGTGTGCGTGTTCGCCTGCATGCTCGGAGGCGAGGATGGCCGCACGCTGTTTGCATGCGCGGCGCCGACCTTCAACGAAACAGAGGCATCTTTGCACCATCGAGCCTCAATTTTGATGACGAGAGTTCAGGTACCGCACGCCGGACTACCGTAGGCGCCATGGAGCCAGCCACGCACCCCTACTCCTGTTTCCACTGGTGCCAACAACGCTGGGTAGGAACCTTCCCATCCCCCTCGATCGCGCCGACATCATGGTCGCTTAAGGCTGCCCCTTCGCAGCGTCAGCCTTACGCGCGCACGTTCGGTCAACTCGCTCGTCGAGTGGCGCTCGGAAGCCTTTCGCACCTGGGGTCCCTATGCCACCAAACGCAACGATTTTCGCTTCGACAACTACCACATCTTCCGCGCGAAGATCCGCATGATCCTTCCCTCACAACCGCAGGAGCTTTTTCCCGCTTCCCGCTTCCCGCTCCCAGCTCCCAGCTCCCAGCTGTATCCTGGTCTCCATGGATTTCCTCTACGTCGTCCTCCCCGCACTCATCGCTCTCGCCGGAATCCTCGTCGCGTGGCTCGTCATCCGCCGCTACCGCTCCCTCCGTACCAGCAGCCACTCCACGGCCCGCAAAACCTTCGAGCGCCTTGCTCTCTCATCGATTGCCATCGTCGCGCTTGCTCTCGCTGCCTCGAGCGCCATCAACGCCATCCTCCTGCACCACGCCCGCGCCGCCATGCCCGGCCGCCTCTACCTCGTCGACGGTCACCGCATGCGCCTCGACTGCACGGGCCAGGGCTCCCCCACCCTCGTCCTCGATGCGGGCCTCGGCAACGATGGCCTCGTTTGGTCCGGCGTGCAGCCCGTCCTCGCCCAGACCACCCGTGTCTGCTCCTACGATCGCGCCGGTATGGGCTGGAGCGATCCCGTCCCTCCGCCCCGCGATGCCGACCACATCGCCGATCAGCTTCACTCGCTCCTCGCCGCGGCCGGCGTGAGCGGCCCCATCGTCCTCATGGGCCACTCCATCGCCGGCATGTACATCCGTGCCTACGCCGCCCGCTATCCCGCCCAGGTCGCCGGCCTCATCTTCGTCGACGCCTCCACACCCTGGCAGAACCGCGATCCCGCCCTCCAGTCCGAAATGCACCTCAGCCACCCGCCGCGCCTTCGCATCGCCCTCGTCCAGGCCACCCTCGTCCTCGGCTTTCCCCGCTGGTCCGGCGGCTGCTCGCACGGCCCGTCTGGCTTGCCTCCCGCAGGCGCCAAACTCGCCGCCGAGAATCGCTGTCACTTACTGGTTCTTTCGCCCGTCGGCGAGATGCTGGTCTTCGACCAATCCGGTGCGGAAACCGTCCACACCACCTTTGGCGATCTGCCCATCCTCGTGCTTTCGAGCGACCCGGCGCGAACCCTCGCCGACCACCAGCCTCAGGCGATGGTGGATGCCTGGGAGCGCATGCAGGCCAACCTCGCCCGCCTCTCCACCCGCGGCCGCCGCATCATCGCCAAAGGCAGTCCGCACTACATCCAGCTCGTCCGCCCTGATCTCATCGAGAGAGAAGTTCCGCTCTTCATCGAGCAGATTCGCGGTACGGCTCCCCAACCGTCCAACTACGGCTCCACCACTGTCGAATAATGGCTCCGCCGCCGCCAGGTAATCGCCGCCGTCCAGTAATAACGATGTCGTCCTGAGCGGAGCGCGCCGCAACTCCCCAGTACGCCCCCGCCGCAACACCCCAATACTCCCAGCCAGGTTCACCCCACAGCAAGAAGCTGACTCCTCCGCCCCCTCCACTGTCCACAACAGAATGCCTCGCTCCAGCCCGAAAGTACCGTCTTTCGACCCATTTTGGGAAAATACCAGCCCCTTCCTCAACCTGTCTGACAAACCAGGACAGTCGCTGGGTGAACAGAGCAAGTCAACCGTCCAGGTTCAAGTCAACTTTTCCGGGCAGATACCCTTTACTTCCCCGCCTCCGCCGCCGGATCATGCCAGAATCCGTCCGGCGCAATCAGCGCATCCGCCGCTTTCGGACCCCACGAACCCCGCTTGTACGGCCGCACCCTGGGATGCTTCTCCAGCACCGGATCCACCACCGCCCACGCCGCCTCCACCGCATCCTCACGCGAGAACAGCGCGGTGTTGCCCACCATCGCATCGCCCAGCAGCCGCTCGTACGGCGTCTCCGCGCCGGCCAGCTCCTCGCACAGGAACAGCTCCTTCTGCTCGCCGGTATATTCCTCGCCCGGCACCTTCACCCGCGCCGCCAGCGCCAGCGCCGAACTGGGCGAGATCCGGAACCGCAGATAATTCGTTCTCCCGTGCCTCGGCTGCGAGTCGTCAAACAGCTTCTGCGGCGGCGCCTTCAGCTCCACCAGCACCTCCGTCGCCGTCGTCGCCAGATACTTCCCCGAGCGCAGGTACCACGGCACCCCCTCCCACCGCCACGAGTCGATCAGCAGCCGCACCGCGCAGTACGTCTCCACATCCGAGTTCCGCGCCACGTCCGGTTCCTTCCGGTAGCCGTCGTACTGCCCGCGCACCATTTCCGCCGGCTTCAGCGGGCGCATCGCTTTAAAGATCCTGGCTTTCTCCTCGTGCACCGCATGAAAGTGCTGCCCCGTAGGTGGCTCCATCGCCAGCAGCGCAACCACCTGGAACAAGTGGTTCTCAATCACATCCCGCAGGCAGCCGGCCGTCTCGTAAAACGCGCCGCGCTTGCCCACCCCAAAATCTTCTGCCATCGTCACCTGCACGCTCGCCACATGGTCGCGATTCCAGATCGGCTCCGGGAAAGAATTGGCGAATCGAAAATACAAAATGTTCATGATCGCCTCCTTCCCCAGGTAGTGATCGATGCGGAAAATCGAATCCTCCGGGAACACCTTGTGTGCGGCGCGATTCAGTTCCCGCGCCGACGCCAGATCGCGCCCGAACGGCTTCTCCACGATCACCCGCGCATGCGTCGCCAGCCCCGCCGCCCCCAGCCCTTCGATCGTCGTCTCAAACAGCGACGGCGGAATCGCCAGGTAATGCGCCGGCCGCTTCACGCCTCGCAGCGCCGCTTTGATCGCCGCAAACGTCGCCGGATCCTTGTAATCCCCGCTCACGTATTGCAGTCGCGACAAAAACTGTTTCAGCGCCCTCCGGTCGTCCACCCCTCCCGCCTTCTCGATGCTGTCCGTCACCCGCCTGTGCAGCCGCTCCGGACTCCACTTCGGAAACGCGACTCCGATCACCGGCATATCCAGCGCGCCTTTTTTCGTCAGCGCGTACAGCGCGGGGAAAATCATCTTGTGGGCCAGATCGCCCGTCACTCCGAACAAAACCAGCGCGTCCGATTTCGCCGCCATCAGGCTGCCTTCCCTCCCGCCGCCGGCTTCTCCTTGTGCCCGCCGAACTGGAAGCGCAGCGCCGAAAGCACCTTGTCGGCAAAGTCGTCCGCCCCGTGCGAACTGAAGCGCTCATACAACGCCGCGCTCAGAATCGGCGCCGGCACGCTCTCGTCAATCGCCGCGTTGATCGTCCACCGCCCCTCGCCCGAATCCGACACCCGTCCCGAGTAGCCGTCCAGCGCCGGATCCTCCAGCAGCGCGATCGCCGTCAGGTCCAGCAGCCACGACGCAATCACGCTGCCCCGCCGCCACAACTCCGCAATTTCGTCCAGAGGCAAATCGTACTGGTAGTATTCCGGATGCTGCACCGGCGCAGTCTCCGCATCCACGCTCTGCTTCTGCTTGCCCGCGTTTGCGTGCCGCAGAATATTCAGTCCCTCCGCATACGACGCCATCAGCCCGTACTCGATTCCGTTGTGCACCATCTTCACAAAATGCCCCGCGCCGCTCGGTCCGCAATGCAGATACCCCTTTTCCGCGGTGCTCCCCGGCTTGTTGCGCCCCGGCGTCCTCGGCGCGGCATCAATCCCCGGCGCCAGCGTGGCGAAAATCGCATCCAGCCGCTGCACCACCGCATCCTCGCCCCCGATCATCAAACAGTACCCGCGCTCCGCTCCCCACACTCCGCCGCTGGTTCCCGCGTCCACGTAGTGGATGCCCTTCGGCTTCAGTTCCGCCGCGCGCCGCAGATCGTCGTGGTAATGCGAATTCCCGCCGTCGATCACCACATCGTCCGGCGCCAGCAGCGGCGCCAGCTGACCCAGCGTCGCATCCACCACCCCCGCCGGCACCATCATCCAGATCGCCCGCGGCGTCTTCAGCTTCTTCACAAAATCCGCGAGCGTCGTCGTTCCCGTCGCTCCCTCTTTCGCCAGCGCCTGCACCGGCTCCGCGTGCACGTCGTACACCACGCAATGGTGTCCGCCCTTCATCAGCCGCTGCACCATGTTGGCGCCCATCCGCCCCAGACCAATCATGCCCAGTTCCATCGCTCATCGTCCTCACAGATTCAGATGCCGCAAATTTCCCCACGGCTCAAACGGAGAGCCAGTCTACAGGAAACCGCCCCGCCGCTGCTTCTCTGGATTGTGAAGACGGAAGTGTGAACCCTGGTTTCTTTGAACGCCAAACGCCGAGCGCCTCGACGATTCGTCGGTTTGGATTCACTCTTCCCGTATCGCGGTCACCGGATCCACTCGACTGGCCCGCAACGCCGGCGCCAGCCCTGCCACGCCGGCGGCCAGAGCCAGACACGCAGCCGCGGCGGCAAAGGTGGCTGGATCGTTCGGGCTCAGGCCAAAGAGCTGGCTCCGCACCCATTGCGACATGAGAAGATCCAACACTGCCCCCGCTGCCAGACCCGCGCCAATCAGGATCAGCACCTCGCGCATGATGAGCCCCACGATGCTGCCGCGCATCGCGCCGAGCGCAATGCGGATGCCGATTTCGCGCGTCCGCCGCGTCACCACATAGGCCATTACGCCATAGAGCCCGATCACCGCCAGCAAAGCCGCCAGGCCTCCGAATACCGCCGAGAGGCTGGCGATCAGTCGCTCCGTTTTGAGCGACCACCCGATCCGATCGTCCATGGTTTCGAGTCCCACAATCGGGACATGCGGATCGAACTGGCTCATACGTTTCTGAACCTGATCGAGGAGCTGGCGCGGGTCGCCCTGCGTGCGCACATACACGTTCACAAAACGTTGCTGGTTGTCCTGGAAGTAAGGGAAGTCGGCCTGCGGCGGAGGAGTTTCGCGCAAGTCGCGGTATTTGGTGTCGGGAATGACCCCGATCACAACGATGTCCGGGAGCACAGTATCAGTCACCAGCCCGAAGCGCCGGCCGATGGGATCGCCCGCCGGGAGATAGCGTTTGGCAAAACTTTGATTGATAATCGCGACTTTCAGCGGACCCCTGTCCTGGTCGGTAAATTCGCGGCCTTCCAGGATGGGAATGCCGAGGGTGGAGAAATAATCCGGGCTGACCATGGAGAGAACCGGCTGTTCCGCTTTCAATTCTCCGGCGGATTTCTCGCCGACAATGGCATGCTGCCACGAATAGCCTTTGAGAAGAGGCATGGTGGAAAGGCCGACCGAGGAAACTCCTGGCATCGCGCGAAGGTCAACGGTCATCCGTTCGAAGAAGGATTTCGTCTGGTCGAAGGAGTAACCGCTGAGCGCAGGATCCAGATTGAACTCGATGAGGTGATCGGTGGGGAATCCCGGTCCCAGATTGCGGAGATTGCGCAGAGTGCGGACGAAGAGACCTGCGCCGACCAGCAGGAGCAGCGACAGCGCTACCTGAACGACAACGAACAGGCGGCGCAGGGGAACAGCGGTGGCCGACCCGCTGCCCGACCTTTCCTGGAGCGACGGCGCAATCTCAGTCCGCGAACCACGCAGCGCCGGCATCAGGCCGAATGCCAGCGAGGTGACGAGCAGCGCGCCGAAGGCGAAGGCGAGCACGCGCCAGTCCGGAATGGGCGAGACAACGTATTGGGCGGCCTCATTGGCGGGAAGATACATGCTGAGCAGAACGCGGTCGGCAAGGAAAGCCAGCGCCAGTCCCAGCAAAGCGCCGGCGGCGGAGAGCAGCAGCGTTTCCACCATCAGCTGCCGAACGATGCGGCCTCGCGCTGCGCCGATGGCCAGGCGGACTGCGATCTCCCGTGTCCGAGCCGTGGCTCGCGCCAGCATGAGGTTCGCGAGGTTGGCGCAGGCCAGCAGAAGCACGGCGCCGGTGAGCGCGATCAGGATCCAGAGCGGTTCCCGCATGTTGTCGCTCAGCCAATTGTCCGATCCAGGCAATATCTGGATCCGATCGCGCAGGAATTGACGGCGATCTTCATTGTTGAACCAGCGGAAATCCGGCTGCTGAGCCTCCATCTGCAGAATGGAGTGCAACAGAGGCTGCAGCGAAGTTTGTGCCTGCTCGGCACTGATACCAGGCTTCAGCCGGCCAAAGGTTTTGACCCATGCCAGACGCCGACGGCGATCCTTCAGGCCGTCCGACTGCGGGGTCATCTCCGTCTTCATCATGATGGGGATGAACATCTGCGCCGGATTGCCCAGCTCGATCCCGTCATATCCCGGTTGCGCCACGCCGATGACGGTCATCTTGTAGCCGTTAATCGCAATCGTCCGGCCCACGATGGTTCGGTCCGCATGGAAGTAGTTCCGCCAGAAGTTGTAGCTGAGCACCACCACCGGCTGGCTGTCGGGTATCTTGTCGTCATCGGGAGCGATGGTGCGGCCCAGTGCCGCATCCACACCAAGCACCGGGAAATACGAGCCCGAAACCAGTTCTGCCTCGGTCTGTGCTGCGCGATCTCCGTATCCGACCGTCACCGTTGTCATAAAACTGCAAAACATGCCGGAGAAAACCTGATTCCGGTCGCGAAGGTCCTCGAACATCGGCCAGGAAATGCGGTCGGCCCCATAACTGTCGCCGTAATTGTTGCCCGCGATCGTCACTTTCACCAGGCGCTCCGGCTGCTTTACAGGCAAGAGGCTCAGGACAATTTGATCCAGCAGGCTGAACATCGCCGTGTTGGCGCCGATGCCCAGCGCCAGCGTGGTCACGGCCACCAGGCAGAAGCCGGGGCTCCTGGATAGCGTACGCACCCCGTAGCGAATGTCCTGGCCCAGCGAGTCCGCCGCCGATTCCCAGCCCGCGGCCCACACTTTTTCCCGCACCATCTCCGCGCTGCCCACCTCCGCCCGCGCCGCCCGCTCCGCATCCTCGCGGCTCATCCCCCGCCGCATCTTCTCCGCCGCCGACGCCTCCACAAAACTCCGCAACTCGTCCTGAATTTCGGCATTGCGCCCGTCCCGCCGGAACAGCGCGCGGACTCCGCCGGCCAAATTGCGCAAAATCGACATCACTCCCCCCAGCTCCCCGCTTCCTGCTTCCCGCTTCCAGCTCCCCGCTCCCAGCTTCCGCCTTCCTGCTTCCCGCCTCCCCGCTCCCAGCTACTGGCTACCGGCTACCGGCTTCCCGCTTCCAGAATTCGACTGATCGCCGCCGTCTGCCGGCCCCATTGTTCCCGGTCCGTTTCCAGCGCCTTGCGCCCCTGTTCCGTCAGCGCGTAGTACTTCGCCCGCCGATTGTTCTCCGTCGCCCGCCACTCCCCTCTAATCCGCCCCGCCCGCTCCATCCGGCTCAGCGCCGGCAGCAGCGACCCCGGGTTCACCCGGAATACCCCATCGCTCACCTGCTCGATGCGCAGCGCGATCCCATACCCATGCATCGGCTCCAGCGCCAGCGTTTTCAGAACCAGCATCTCCAGCGTTCCCTGCACCAGCTCCCCGGGCTGTTCCGCCACGCGCTCCCCTCCACTAGATCATCAAGAGGTACCTCAACCTCCTCTCGATTGTCAAGAGGAGGGAACTCCCCCGCTCCCGGCTTCCGCTTCCTGCTTCCCGCTTCCAGCTTCCTGCTTCCGCTTCCTGCTTCCGCTTCCCGCTTCCTGCTTCCCGCTGCTTGTCAAGTTTCCACCACTTCACCAAAGTAATGGCTTCTGATTCCACACGACTTCCCCGCCAAAACACCCCAAAAAAGTTGGCCGATTTACCCCTCCAAACCTGATATTCTGAACTTAGGATAGAAAAAGAAAAAGGCTGCCTTTCGGCGGCCTTTTCTGTTGCTGGAGGAAGGCGCTTTTGCTCGTGGACAGCCAAACCAATCCGTGTGCCCCCTATCCCTGCTTTTGGGATGTGGCGAAGGCCGAAGGCCCCGCTTTTTTCCCTGCCGCGACCACCGTCCGCCCCTCGCTCACCCCATCCTGGCCCTTTGCTGACCGTCTTTGCGCTGACCGCCTTATCGCTAACCGCAACTCGGCCAAGACTGATTCACACCCGGCCAGGTCTGAAGCAAACGCGGCCGAGCCGCAACTGACTCATTCCAGGTCACATCACCAGTTATCGAGCTCGATAACCCCGCTAACCCATAGAAAGCAAAATGCCGACGCCAGGAGAAGGGAGGGAGTGGAGGGGGGTGCCCTCAAATCACGATCCGCCCTTCCGGATTCCCACCAGGTATCGGATCGGCACGCGCCCTCCGCCCTCGTCGCCGACCTGCCACTCGTAATCCGCAGGCGGCAAATCCTGCGTCAGCTCCCGCAGATCCTCGAGCGAATAGCTGCGCAGGCACGACAGCAGGCCATCGATCCACAGCACCAACGGAACCACCGGAACCACGCAGCTCCACAGGATCCGATTCCACCGCACCGGCCGTGCCGCAACGGCCGCTCGAAAACCCAGGAAGGGAACCGCGGTCACCGCCAGCATCGTCCACGCGTTGCGCCGCGCGCCCTCAAAAACCCCGATTCCTTCCCTGTGCTCGCAGGCATCGGCCAGCATCGCGCGCGCCGCCTCGGGATCGAAGTGGTGAAAGGAGGAAAAAATCGTCCGAAACCCGCGTAACTCGGCTGGAACATGCCGCGCATCCACCGGCTCTGCCCACACCGTCACGCCATCACGTGCTGCCCGTTGGCGCAGAAGAGAATTGGGGTAAAAGTCCGTCAGGCAGACTTCGAGCGCGCGCCCGTCAGCTACATCCTCGTACAGCCCGAGCCACGGTCCGCCGCCACCCGCGCAAAGATCCACGATCCGCTCGCTGCCCGATCGCTCCACCGCAGCGCGCAGCCGCGTTGCAATGGGATGGTAAGTCCGGTTCGCATTCCAGACCGCTTCCAGCGCCTCCGTCACCCGGTCGCGGAGAAACGCCGGAAACCATGGTTGGTCGTGGATCTCGAACCAGCGCTGCCTGCGCATCTGTATTTCAGAAGTCTACTTCGCCGTCACCACGAACGAGTCCCTGGCCTGCCACTCCGGAGGTGTTGCAATGGGAAGTCCCAGCCGGTACATCGTCGCCTTCAGCTGCCGCCCC
>JASHPM010000427.1 GCA_030038115.1 Acidobacteriaceae bacterium
GCCCGCGGGCGGCCTTTGTGTTTAATGCCTATCGAGCCATCGACGGCAATGGTAAAACGGTCCGGATTTATCGAGAACCCCTCGGCCTGTGCGCGCCGGGCTCGCAGCTGCTGGAAGAAATCTTTTTCCGGCGCTGGATGTTCGATTCGCCAGTGTGGGGGACGGTGATGGGCAGACGCTCGGCGTACGTCAGCGCGGGGCTGTTCGATCCACGCTTTGGATTTGTGGCGGACGTCGATATGTGGTTGCGCCTCGCTGAGGATTACGATGTTGCTTACATCGGCGAGCCGTTAATTGGGTTGCCGAGTATCGAGACCGTCCCGAAAAGCTGGGAAGCCGTTGTCACGCACAAACAAATGCGGAAGCAGCTCGAGCGAATGTTTCGGGAAGCGCGAGTCCGCCATTATCAACACAGACGGGGCCGTCTCATGCTGGAGTTAGCTCGGCATCAGTCCTTTGTGCTGGCGGTCCGCGCTTTCCATGCCGCGTGCAGGGTGAAGGCGCAGGCGCGGCGTGTTCTGGGCCAGCGCGGCCGCACTCGCCGCGCATGAGCGGGGTGGGGCGGCGAGAGAGGATCCGGGATATGTTAACGCCAGTAAATCCTGCCTTGAGTTCTATAGAGGATGACTTTGCTATGAAGATATTGCCTCCAGTTTCGCGGCGCCACAATGTGCTGCAGGTGGCGGTACCAGTGGTGGAGGCGACCGTGCTGCTGCCTGCGTTGGCGGATGTCCAGGCATTGCTCTACAACCCAATGAAAGCGAGATTGTTCAGAAAAGCAGCGCTCCCATTCGCGTCTGGCGCACTCGCCCATTTCCTTTGCTCGGTCGGCGTTACGGTCCAGGATCTCAGGAATACTGTGAACGTCCCGCTCCGCAACGGTGAGTGAAAAGGAGTTCCAGTTCACGCCATCGATTTTGTGCCATTCGTCGGAAAGGATGACGGGCGCGCGACCCATCTTCATGGCTTCAAAGAGCCGGATCGTGTTCGCTGATAAACCGCGTGGACACAGGGCAAACTTCGAATCCGCCATGGTATCGGCGTAATGCACCCAGAAGCGTTCACGCTCATTCGGTTCGCCGCGATAACGGATGCGGTTACTGACATCCAGGGTATCCTCGAGCAGGATATCGGGTCGCTTCAGAGCAAAGACCTGTTTGCGGACCGCTGCGTTCGTCGACGATCCGACGAATGAAGCAATATATCGTTCCGAACCGGTCAGAGGCCGGTGAGTGATGAATACGTTTTCCTCTGCGATAAATTGGTAAAAGCCGGTTCGGCTGTGGTCGGGCCGATAAAGTTTTTTCGTCAGGCCGGTGTACACGCCGGGAAGCACCGGGAAGTGGCCATCTCCCATATCGAACAGAAAACACTTTTCTGAGAACCTGCGATAGACAGGGTGAACACGGACGCGTTCCGCGAAGTCGCCGCATCTCCCCGTTTCCGCGAAGATGACGATGTCGGCGTCCTGGGGATCTTCTGTGAGCTGATGGACGCCGAAGCGGTCCAGCTCCGCGCTGAGCCTGAACAGGAACACGCCGCTGTGGTCGAACGGGTCAAACGGAGCCGGCCTGGAACTGGAGAGAATATGAACCCGCGCCATGCCTGTGAAGAGATTAGCATGCGCGAGCTGGGCGGATTATCCGGACCGGAAGCCATTGCCGGGATGATATACATGGATTAAGACTGGTCGATCCGGGGCCGCGCACAGCGGTTTCGAACCCGGATCGATACTTCTGCGCCAGCCATGCCCTGACAAACCGACGATCGGGAGAGCCGGGATACCAATGAGCCGCAGTGGCAGGGCCGCCAAGGGATTTGCAGCTTCTGTTGTGCAGTTCAGCGCCCAGATGCTGCTGCAGATTCTGTTGGCGCCGATTGTGCTTAAGGTTGCAGGACGCGAAACCCTGGGCGCCTTTGCTGCCATCATGCAAACGCTCGGGTTTCTGACCATGCTCGATGTTGTCGGGAACTGGTCACTGGAGCGCTTTCTCGCCCAGGCGACGGGACTGGACGACGACGGCACGCGATTCCGCGCCATCTTTTCGACGGCGCGCACGGTGTACTGGATCATTAACGGTATATTCGCGATTCTCACAGTGATCTTCAGCGCATTTGTCGGACGGATGTTTCACCTTTCGCCGGCGGTTGCGCTCGAGGCCAGGCACGCGCTCTATGTGCTGGCGGTGTGGACGATCGTCGTGCGGGCTCCGCTCTGTGCCTTCAACAATGCCCTGATGGCCACCCAGAATATCGCTGTCGCGAACCTCATCTCAGCTCTGGGTATGGTGGTACGAGCCGTGGCGGCCCTTGGATTTGTGCTGATGGGCGGCGGATTGTTTGGCCTGATCCTTGCCGGGACGACAGGAGAGGCCATCGTCTCTGTCCTCCACTACGTGGTCTTCAGGAAACGGCATCCGAACCTGATGCCCCGCTGGGGTTTGCCGGATAAAGCCCTTATGCGGGAAATGCTGGGGTTTGGCGGGCATGTCTCGCTTGTGAACGCAGGCACCATGCTCATGTTCAGCTCGGGGAATTCGCTGGCCGGCATGACCAGCGGAGCGGCAGCTGCCAGTTCGTTCTACACCACGCAAATGCCAACGCTCGCGGTTTACAACCTGCTGAACCGGATGAACAGCAGTACCATGCCGGCGCTGAACGAGTTGTATGGACGAGGGGACATGGACCGTGTGCGTCAGACTTTCGTCCGGCTGATGCGTTTGCTGTTGCTGATGCTCCTCCCGCTGGCGGTGGGCGTGCTGCTGTTCAATCGCGATATCGTGGTCTGCTGGGTCGGTCCAAAGCAGTATGCCGGCGCGCTTCTGACCGCAGCGCTCAGCGCCTATTGCGTGCTCAACGGGCTGCAGGGAATCGCCATCCAGTACTCGGTGGTCTTTGGCTGGGTTCGGTTTCTGGCAGTCACCACAGTCGCGCAGGGCATCGTGAACTTCGGGCTGGGCTTCGGTCTGGGCCGGTGGATTGGACTGGGCGGAATTACCCTCGCCCTGGTCATCGTTCTTTTGCCCCAGGTGGTAGCTCTGTTGTACAGAATTGATCGCTACCTCAA
>JASHPM010000428.1 GCA_030038115.1 Acidobacteriaceae bacterium
TTTGATCCAGATAATGTCGAAAGCGCTCCGCCAGAACCGAGCGCGACATTCCTGCTTCTTTTGCCAGAGAAGCAATCGTCCACGGATGCGCGGGTTTTCTGTGCATCAAGGCCAACACCCTCCCCGTCTCCGGGTCGCGGGCACCCGCCAGCCAGCCTGTTTGGTGTGCAGGCAACTGCGCGATCCAACCGCGCAGGGTCTCAACAAACAAGACCTCGGCCAGTTTGGCCAACACGGCTTCTCTCCCGATTTGACCGCTGTCTTCCTGATCGACTAAAAAGCGGATCGAATTTTCCAGCCATGCACCTGAGGGGTGAGTGCGGATACTAACCTTGAACAGCGGAGGCAAACCGCTGAGAAAAGCCTGGCCCAGGCGTGGGTCGCAGGCCATATAACCGCAAACAAATCGGGTGACCTCCCCACCGCCTCCCATGCGCCATCGCTTCAATCCCTGGGAGAGGATGTCGGCCAAGTGCGCTTCATCGCCGATCGTGCGAGTCGCGGATCCGTTCTCCACGACGTGGCGATCCCCATGAGGGATCATGACGACATCACCCGCTGCAAGGTTCAAGCGGTGACCATTGTCCAGCCGCACCGAGGCGCGTCCGTCGGTGAGCAGGTGATAGACGATCACGCGCTCGCTTTCAGTTCCAAAGTAATGCGCTAGTGCGTGCGAACCGACGGCATAGACACTCCACGGGGATGAAAACTCGCCGTTGTAAAACAGCGCTCCCTGAAGCCTAACCATCCTCAACACTTCGGAAAGCACATCCATAGGACTTTCTGGCAAACGTCGTCGGACTCCTGAGCAAATGATCATACGGCAACGGTGCCGCGAGCAAGCAAGGCGGACGCGCAGACAAGTATGCAGTTGTATCTCGCGCGATAGTAAGAGACGGACAAGATCGAGGAGAAAATATGACTGCGATGAGCGTATCGGAAGCGGACGAACTTAAGGCGCGCCTGAAAAAAACGTGGTCTGCTGGGGACTACGATCGCTTTTCGCGCTATATGGAGCGGGGCGCGCGACTCTTCTATGAACAATTGGACATCCCGCCCGGCTGCCAACTGCTGGATGTGGCCTGTGGGTCCGGTCAGCTCGCCCTTTGGGCTGCTCGTGATGGAATCGAGGTAACGGGCGTCGACATCGCTCCCAACCTGGTCCGGCGAGCCGGAGCGCGGGCGCAGGCGGAAGGTCTCAATGCCCGCTTCCTTGAAGGCGATGCCGAGAGTCTGCCCTTTGAAGATGGCAACTTTGACGTGGTGACAAGCCTGGTCGGAGCCATGTTCGCCCCTCGTCCGGAACTGGTCGCGCGCGAATTGCTGCGGGTGTGCAGCCCTGGGGGCATGATCGCCATGGGCAACTGGACGCCAGAAGGATTTGTGGGGCAGATGTTCAGGACGTTTGCGAAGTTTATCGCGCCATCAGGAATGCCGTCTCCCGTCCTTTGGGGCGATGAGACGGTTGTGCGTGAGAGGCTTGGGACCGGAGTTTCGGATCTGAAGATGGCGCATCGCCATTACGATCTTGACTACCCTTTTTCGCCGGCCGAAACTGTCGAGCTGTTCCGGCAATATTACGGGCCAACTAACCGCGCATTCGATTCCCTGGATGAGCGTTCCTCCAATAAGCTCCGGGAAGAACTGGAAGCACTGTGGTCAACACATAATCGGGCAGGCAATGACCTTACCTTTGTTGCCGCTGAATATCTGGAAGTCATTGCAGTCCGCGCCTGACTCACCGGCCTGAGCTTTCGGCTGGAGAGTTTAGTCCTCGCTGTCAGGTGCGGGTGGCGCTGACGATGAAGTAGGCCACGGGGCCGAGGGGATAACTCACGAAGGGCAGCAGGATGGGGGCGAGCACGTTGTTCCAGCGGGCGCGCGTCATTTTGCGTGGACCGAAGGCGACCGAGGTGAGCAGGAATTTGAGCGTGACCCAGGGAATGTGGAGGACGGAGGGGGTCACACGGGATTGGATGCGCTCGAGGACGATGTCGTGGAATCCGAGGCGCTCGAGTTCACGCCGGAATGGGGCGACTGCGGCGAAGGTGTCGATGACCCAGCATTCGCACAGCGTGCGGTAGATGTTTTTTTGTGGGCCGTGCAGTTTGCGGCTGGCAAGAAAGCCGTCGGCGATGACGATGCGGCCTCCGGGGCGGAGGAGACGATGCGCTTCGCGAAGGAAGGCGGATTTGGCGGGGCCGCAGGCGTAGCAACTACTCTCAAGAGCATAGACAGCGTCGAAGGAGCCGGAGGGGTGCGGGGTATGTTCGTAGTCGCCGAGAGTGAGGGCGATGCGATCGGCTGCGGGGCAGGCCTGGTTGAGAAGGCGGCCCTGCTCCAGCTGCCAGGGAACGAGGGTGATGCCATGGAGTTCGGCTGAAGGAAGGCGGCGAGCGAAGCTGCGCAGAGTGGCGCCGAGGCCGCAACCCATATCGAGTACACGAGCCGGGACGCGGGTGGGGATGCGAGAGGCGCGCGACTGGGGGTCGAGGCGGAGGCGATCGAGGACCTGGAGGTTCATCTCCTCGAGCATGGACTCGCGGGCCAGGGGGTTGAGGCCGTGGCGGAAGAAGCCGAAGTGCATGTTGAAGCCGGGGCTCCAGGCGGCATAGTCCGGGCCTGCCTCCTCGTAGTAGCGCTGAAAGCTGACGGGAGGGGCTTCGGCGGTTGCGGGCAGGGCGGTAGTGAGAAGCGCAGTCATTAATCCAACCTCCTTCTGCGGGACTTCGGCAGGATTCGGGTGATGCGATTGCCAAAGGCGATGAGCGAACGCAGGCTGGAAGGAGGGAGGTTCTTCATCTGGCTGTACCAGCCGTAGATCTCTTCGAGAAAGCGCTGCATGGCGGTGATGCGGGCGGCGATGAGGGGGTGGGAGGGACGCTCGGTTTGGGCGTCGATGGCGCAGCGGCGGAGCATGGTGAGCGTGGG
>JASHPM010000429.1 GCA_030038115.1 Acidobacteriaceae bacterium
CCTGAGATGTGATCGCTTTGCGAGGCCTGCCAGTCGATCTTCATATCGCCCTGGTAAGAGTGCACGTAACCGCTCGTGTAGTAGGTGGGCGTCTCTTCCTGCGTGGTGAAAAGGTTCGATGCCACCAGTGCCGCCGCCACTTTGCTGTTGATGGGCACCTGGTTGTTCGGGAAAGGCTGGCGCGCATTCACCGGCGCAGGCTGCCCGGCGTTTGGCCCGCTCAGATACACCGGGCTGTAGAGCTGATACGCCGCGTTGGTGCAGACGCCGCCCGAAAACGTCGCGCCCTGGCTCGTGCACAGCGCGCTCAGGTTGCCCGTCAGAAAGGCCGACGGCAATATGGTGTTGGTCTGCGCCGTCCTCGGTGTGTTATTCAGCTCGGTTTGTTCATCGGCAAAGAAGAACAGCCTGTTTTTGATAATGGGCCCGCCGATCGTTCCGCCGAATTCGTTCCATTGCAGAACCGGACGCGGCAACGTCGTCGACGTCACGCTCGGAATCACCAGAAAAGCGTTGGCCTTGTCCTGCCACGTGTTCGCGTCCAGAGCCGTGTTGCGAACGAACTCGAACAGGTCGCCGTGGAATTGATTGGTTCCCGACTTCAGCGTCTCGACAATCACCCCGCCGATGTAGTTGCCGTAGTCCGCCGGAGCGTTGCTGGTAATTACGTTGAAGTTCCCCACCGCATCGGGGCTGGGAACGTAGGCGACGTCGTTGTTGTCCGGCTGATTCACGTCCATGCCGTCAAGCGACGAGTTGTTGTCCTGCTCGCGCGCGCCGTTCACGTAGGGTCGCCCCGTCCCAAACGTTGTCTGCGACGACTCGAACGCGAAAATGTTCGGGCTGATTACCCCCGGCACCAGCAGCGTCAGCTGGTTCACATCCCGCGTCGCCAGCGGCAGCGATGTCACGTCATCTGCGTTCAGCACCGTTCCCACTTCCGTCGACGACGTCTGCAGCAACGGCGGAGCACCGCTCACGCTGATGGTCTGGTTCACTCTGCCCACCGCCAGACTGAAATCCACCCGCGCCACCTGGTTCACAACCAGCGCGAACGCGCTGCGCTCCTGCGTCGCAAACTGCGCGGCTTGCACGCTGACCGCGATCGTCCCCACCGGAATCTGCGGAAAGTCGTAGACACCTGCGCTGTCGGTTTTCGTCGTCCACGTGGTTCCCTGATTCACATCGCGGGCCGTCACGCTCGCGTTCGGGATTGCGGAGCCGGACGGATCGGTCACCGTCCCCGTGATCGATCCCGCTGCCTGCTGCGCCCACGTCGATACCGGTGTGCTCAACAACAGAGCCAGCAGGCACGCTCCGGACAGAAACAGCGAAGTCTTGGTTTTTGAGTTCACTGGCATTCTCCTTAGTGCGGCCACAATGTCGCGGGTGAAATGGGTTCCTCCGCGCTATATAGCACGATGATTAATGCTATATAGCTTTTCGGGTCACAATGTCAAGCCGCAGGGAGCTGTCACCCTGTGGAAAACTCCCCCACCCCGGTGCCAGCCAGGTTTGGCAAAAAGTGGAGGCGGAACTATGTCAAAGCCCCCACCACCGGCCATTACAGGCCAAAATGCGCCCTCCCGTCGCAGGAATATGAGCGGTGGATCGCGCCCACACCTCGACTTCCTGGCTGTGCCGCGATCCCCGTATTTACAGATCGATTCCCTGCGTGCTATTGTCAGCTCTATAGCACATGTTCCTATAGCGCTCATCACTGCTATAGCAGTCGATTTTTGTCGACCTGGTTCTGATATGGTGTTCAGGGTAAAGCTTGCCAAAATCGCTGATACGGCTACGGATGTCAGCCGCAACGGAAATTCCAGCACGATGCCCAGGCGTAGCGACGAACCGGCGTATCGAAAGATCCAGAACGCGATCCGCCGCCGCATCGACACCGGCCAGCTCAAGCCTGGCAACACCGTCCCCTCCGAAAGGGAACTGGCCAGAATTCACTGCGTCAGCCTGATGACCGCGCGTCACGCGCTCACGGAGTTGGCGCGCGACGGCATCGTCGAGCGCCGCCACGGCGCGGGCACCTTCGTTGCGCCGCCCAAAGTCCACTTCAACAAGCTGCTGGGCTATACGGAACAGATGGCCAGCCTCGGCCTCACCGCGCAATCGAGGATCGTCTCCTCATCCATCGTCAACCGCGAGCACGAGATCGCCGCCCGTCTCGGTCTCCCCCCCACCGCTCGACTCGGCCGCCTTGAGCGCGTTCGTCTCGCCGCCGATGAACCGGTTGCGCTCGAAATTTGCTACTGGTCTACCGAGGAATTTCCCGCCCTGGTGAACGCGCCCCTTGACAAGGTTTCGCTGTTTTCAGTGCTGGAACATGAATGCGGCGTGGAACTCGCCTACGCCGACGAGGAAATCGACGCCACCGACGCTGATCCGCGCATGGCCGAGCTCCTCATGCTTCCCAAAGGCACGCCGCTGCTGCGCATGCGCCAGCTTATCTTCTCCACTACCGGCCGAGCCACCGTCTACGTCACAGGTTTCTACCGCTCCGGCCGCCACACCCTCCGCATACGCCGCTTTCGCTAGCTCCTCAGGCCCCTTCTTCCAGGATGTGCGGCACATCGATGCCCAGCGCCGTCGCCAGATCGTGCTGGTGCTCCTGCTCCTGCATGATGATCTGCCGAATCTTTTCCGCCAGCGCATAGTGACCCACCGCCTCGGCCTG
>JASHPM010000430.1 GCA_030038115.1 Acidobacteriaceae bacterium
AATGATACACATATGATCGGAGGAGCCAAGGGTTTTCTGAAAGGATTTGCAGAAAAGTTGAGGATTTCAGGCAACGAATGGGCAGCTTGTGCAAATTGTCTATGGCGGGGCAGGAAGATTCGGGCGTGGAGATGATGAAATTACATGGTTTGTGGTGGTGAGCCCGGCGTCAGCGGGTGAGCACGGAGCGGGGCACGACGGCACGCCGTGCCCGTTCTCCATCAGCGGTTGTAGTGGTTTCGCCGAGAGCCGTCGTAGCGGCCGCTACGCATACAGCACTTCCTGAAATCTGCGTCCCGAACCACAAGGGCAGAGATCATTTCGGCCCAACTTCTCCAAGAGCTCTTTATCCCCGTGTACAACGCGGAAACCCGCGCTTCACGCTTGTTTCGGAGGGGAAGCCCTTGCGGCGCTTACTGGTAGTTTCGTACAGGAATTCGTCTTTCACGGCCGTTCTCCTTCCAGATGGATTTGCCCGTCACATCACGGAAGGGGAAGACCACGGTTATTGTAAACCGGACCCGAAACTTCCTGGATGCCGGTTCCACGCTCTTTTTGACCATTCGCGTGGACAGAATCTGGCCTAGCCACGCTCCCAGAAGGGCGCCGGCCAACGTCCCGGCTGCGAACGCCCGGAACATCTCTGCTCACCCTTGACAGAAGACCCAAATGGATGTCGGCGGTACGGAAGTTTCGAGTAGAGGTTCAGGGGGGAAAGGCAACCGCAGATCCTTCCCTCACCACCCCCGAACCTACCCCAAAGAGCAAGGTCGCTCTTTGGGGCCCCTGGTGCGTTCGGGGCCCCGTTCGGTCAGGATGACAGCCGTGGTGGAGTGTTGAATCGTGCGCTGACACAAAGCGTTACGAAGGTGCGGCAGGGAAACGGAGATCCTTCGCTTTGTTCGAATGACAGTCGCGCCCTGAGCAAGCCAGGAACCGCGAAGGAGAAGACGAGAAGTAACTGTTATCCGCGCCGAGTGTGGGGTTTCTGCGCTCGTTCACGCAAGTACTGGCTCGACTGCCTTTTGCTTTGCCGGCAGAAGCGCCAACAGGACGCCGCCGATCACAAGGAACAGGATCACATCAGTAAAGTTCCTGTGGACGCCGTGACTCCAGGCTTCCACCGTTTGAATCGCCATCACTGTGCCATGGCAGATGTGCCACCAGGCGGCCAGAGCAATCATCGAGCGATGCTCAGAGGGTCTCCGTGCGGCCACGAGCAGAGCGATCCCGACCGGAATAAAAAAGCTCATGAACATCGGCATGACTTCGTTCTTCTGCACCAAAAGCCAGCGGGAATGCCACAGGTCCATGAACAGCGGGTAAATGACCGCCAGATTCAACAGGCCCACAATCACCAGGACGATCTGTGTCAGGCGTTCTCTTTTCACATTGACCTCGTGTGGGCGAATCCTGTTGCGAGCGGCGCAGCAGCTACGCAGAAGATTCACAAACTAGCACACACGCGGGCAAAAGCCAAAATCCCGCTCAGAAAACGGTGGGAGCGGGGGCGCGCTGGAGAGCGACGAAGCGCTGGGGCTGGCAGCAGGCGCGGCTGAGGCGGGTGAGGTCGGCCTGCATCGCGGGATTTTCCTGGAGGGAATCGAGGACAGTGGAGAGGATGGCGGCGGCGACCGGATCCCTGGGGTGGCGGATGCGGTAGTGCATCCACTTGCCTTCGCGGCGGGCGAGCACGATGCCGGCTCTGCGCAGGTAGGCGAGGTGGCGGGAGATTTTGGGCTGGCTCTGGCGGAGAATCTCGACCAGATAGCAGACGCAGACTTCGCGGCCGGCGATGAGGTTGAGCAGACGCAGACGGGTGGGGTCGGCCAGAGCAGCGAAGAGCGGCGCCAGAGCGGACGGTCCGGTTCCGGAGGATGGGATTCCGCGGGCTCGGGTTCCGGGTACAGGCTCTCGGGGAACCATGGCTCCATCATATACGTCTTGACAGATTTGTCCAGCACGGAATATATTCGCGTTGACGTATACGAGGAGGTGTGCCATGGAAAGCGCTGCGCGGACGAAAGAAGAAGTGAAAGAGAAGTACGGCAACGCGGCGCGCGCGGTGGCCGCACGGGGTGCGGTGAACGCCTGCTGCGATCCAGGCCTGCGCTGCTGCGATCCGATCACGACGAACCTGTACAGCGCCGAGGAAATGGGACAGGTTCCGGAGAAGGCGGCGCTGGCGTCGCTGGGCTGCGGCAATCCGACGGTACTGCTGGAACTGAAGGCCGGGGAAACGGTGCTCGACCTGGGCTCGGGGGGCGGCATCGACGTGCTGCTCTCCGCGCGGCGGGTGGGGCCGACGGGGAAAGCGTACGGCCTGGACATGACGGACGAGATGCTGGCGCTGGCGCGGGAGAACCAGCGGCAGGCGGGCGTGGAGAATGTCGAGTTTCTGAAGGGCGAGATGGAGAACATCCCGCTTCCGGACAACTCCGTGGACGTGATCATTTCGAACTGCGTGATCAATCTCTCGGCGGACAAGAGCCGGGTGCTGCGGGAGGCGTTTCGGGTGCTGCGTCCGGGAGGGCGCTTCGCGGTGTCGGATGTGATTGTGCGCGGCGAAGTGCCGGATGAGGTACGCAACAGCATGTTGCTGTGGGTGGGCTGCATTGCGGGAGCGCTGGAGGAGGCGGACTATCGGGCGAAGCTCGAGGACGCCTGCTTTACAGAGGTGGAGATTGAGCCGACCCGGGTGTACAGCATCGAGGACGCGCGGCAGTTTCTGACGGAGGCCGGTGTGGACGTGAATGCGATTGCGCCGCAGGTGGAGGGAAAATTCCTGAGCGCGTTTATTCGCGCCACGAAGCCCGACCCATTGTGCTGCGCGCCGGGTTGCTGCCGGACTTTGGCCGAGAGCGGGAAAGCGTAGCCGCCATGGCTGGTCCTTACAATGTTCTGTTTCTTTGCACCGGGAATTCGGCGCGGTCGATTCTGGCGGAAGCGATCCTGAACCATAAGGCGAAGGGCGCGTTCAGGGCGTACAGCGCGGGGAGCCATCCCACGGGAGCGGTGCGGCCGGAGGCGCTGAGGCAGCTGACGCTGGCGGGGCTTCCGACGGCGGGGTTGCGCAGCAAGTCATGGGATGAGTTCGCCGCGCCTGGCGCGCCGACGATGAACTTCGTCTTCACGGTGTGCGACAACGCGGCCAACGAGGTTTGTCCGCTGTGGCCAGGACAGCCGATGACGGCTCACTGGGGAGTTCCCGATCCGGCAGCGGTAAAGGGCACGCCGGATGAGGTGGAGCGGGCGTTTCGGCAGGCGTTTTCGATACTGGACCGGCGCATCGGGCTTTTTCTTTCGCTGCCGCTCGGGACGCTGGAGCGGTTTGCGGTGCAGCGGGAGATTGAGGACATTGGCAGGCGGTGAGGGAGGCGTTCGCGCCGCTTTTTAACGGCACCCATCGAGCGGCGGTTCGCGAACACACCACCCTCCACCTCGGCGTGCCAAGAGCGAGAGGATGGGCACACTGAAACTACCCCACCCTGCCAACACCAGGCAGGATGGGGCACTCGGAGTCGTCTCAATGCAGGACGTCGTCGAAAAAGCGGGTGAGGGTGGAGGAGAGAGCGGAGTTGGGGCCGGTCGCGGGGAGTGTCCGGAGGTCGAAGTACTGCTTGGGGTAGCTGGAGATGTTGAAGAGGGCGTAGGTGCGGGCTGAATCGCCCTGAACGTCGAGGAAGAGACGGGGAACGTGCGAGGCGGCGAGGTCGGCGGCGGGGTCGAGCTTCTCCTTTTGTAACAGCCACAGTGGCACAAGGCGGGCGCGGGGGTCGGCGAGGAGAAGCTGACGGGCCGGAGGGTTGGGGTCTTCGAGGATGACGCCGGCAGGGGCGAACTGCGCGGCGAGATGAGCGGCGAAGGCGGCTCCCACGCCATCGCCGAAGACGATGATGCGGGCCGGAGGGATGTGGCGCGTGTCGGTGAGATACGTGAAGGCGGCGATGGAATCGGCGGTGGCTAGGCGTTCGGTGGGGTGGGCGCCGGTGCTGTGGCCGAAGCCGCGGTAGTCGAAGGCGAAGACGTTGATGCCGGTGGAGTGAAGGGTGAGGAGGGCGGGCACGGCGCCGGAGAGCGAACCGGCGGCGCCGTGGAGATAAAGCACCGTGGCAGTTACATATTGCGAGGCTGGCTGTTGCGAGGCGGAATTTTTCGAGTCAGCCTCTTTCTTGCCGGGCTGGGCGGGGATCCACCAGCCGTCGAGCCGGGGCTGGCCGGTGTCGGTGACGTCGAAGCGGATGTCCTGGAAGGCCATGCCGGCGCTGGCTGGGGTTAAGGGGGTGGCGCGAGAGGGGTGGTAGAGGAGCTGCCACTGGCCCTGGTAGAAGAGCAGGCAGAGGGTGGCGTAAGCGGCGAGCGCGGCGAGGAGCAGGGTGAGGGCGAGGGCGGTGAAGAGCCAGCGGGGGCTAACGGTGAGGAGTGGTTCGGGGGTGGGATGACTTGCTTTGGTTTTTGCCGCAGGCTGGGTGCGCTTCGGCATGGTTAACCGAAGGCGAGCTCGTCGGGGGATTCGAGGGGAGTTCCGCAGAGGCGGCAGATGACGGCGGAGCAGTCGCCGCAGACGAGAGGGTCGTCGACCGAGCGGGCGCAGACGGGGCACCAGAGGCGGACGGGCTGTGGCGCGGGCTGAGCCGGGGGCGTAGCCGGGGAGGATGCGGGCATTCTGCAATGAGCGTAGCACCTGAGCCTGGCACCAGGGGGAAGCGGCTGAGCTTCGGTCCTTTGACTCGGTGGCCTGGGCCAGCTCGCTCAGGGGGATCTTGCTGAAGGGTGACTGGCTGAGCCGCCGGTCGCAGGTTTTCGGTTGGGGCGCCGCTCAGGATGGACTCAAAAGCTGTGCCTCTTCCGATCAGTTGTTGTCGCGCTCGGGGTGCGGCGATGAACGACAGGAGCGGGGGGAGGGATCTGAGCTGTGTCGTTTCCCAAAACGGGATGGTAACGGTACTGCGGAGCTGGGGTGGCGGTGATTTGTCTGGACGGCCGGAGGGCAGGAGGAGTCCACTACTTGCTGTGGGGTGAACCTGGCTGGTGGGCCGTGGGGTGCGGGCGAGGCTTCCGCCGGTGGTTCGGTTTCACTCCATGCCCATCGCCCAGGCTGCACCCCATTGCCCATCGCCCAGGCTGCACCCCATTGCCCATTGCCCAGGCTGCACCCCATTTGCCCATCGCCCAGGCTGCGCCCCATTTGCCCATCGCCCAGGCTGCACCCCATGCCCATCGCCCAGGCTGGACATCCATGCCCGGAAACTGCACCCCGTAGCCCAAGCTGGGAAGTTGTTAACCAGGCTGGCACCGGCGGTTGCCCTGGAACTGGGGCATTCACACGGCGAGTCCTGCACCCCTTTAGGCAATGAGGCCATGGGAATTAACAGCAAAGGCACGTGCCAACTTTTATACAGGAGGGAAAAAAGGCAGCCTATTTCCCCTTATCCCGATGTTTACTATGCGTTAAAGGGAGAAAAGTGCGCTTCGGCTGGGAAGTGGCGGCAAGCGCTACGCAAGGGCGGGAGGAAGGAAAGCGATGGCGACAGCAGGACTGAATCGGAATCCGATGATGCTGTGGGGAGATTTCGAGGGCCGCCAGGTGGAAGATCGCTGGCTGCTGGGGCGGCTGGTGCGGCCGGAGGGACGGCGGGCGTGGTTCGAGGCGATCGGGCCGGATGGATTGCCGGTGATGCTGAGCATCACGGAAGCGCTGAACGATGAGGAAGAGCTGCTGGCGGGGCTGCGGGCGGCGTCGGAGGTACGGCACCCGAATGTGGTGGCGATCCGGGAGACGGTGCTTTCGCATCTGGACGATGTTCCGGTGGTGGTGGCTGCAATGGAGATGACGGAAGAGAATCTGGCCGATGTGCTGCGGGACCGGCTGCTGACGGCGGCCGAGGGGCGGCAGGTTCTGGATGCGACGCTGGCGGCGCTGGGCGCAATGCATGCGCATGGGCTGGTACACAGGCACATGGAAGCGGGGAGCGTGCTGGCGATGGGGGACTGGATCAAACTGCGCAGCGACTGCCTGCAGATGGCGGGATCGGGATTTGGGCCGGCGGCGGCCGACGATGTGCGGGCGGCGGCGCGGATGGCAGCGTATGCGGTAACGGGGAGGATTCCCGCGAACGAGAACGATCCGGTGCTGCAGTTGCTGCCGGAGGCGATGGCGCGGGCGGTGCGGCGGGCTCTGAGTGGAATGGCCAGCGCGACGGAAGTTGCGGCGCTGGCGGGGACGCGGCTGGAACTGATGCCGGAGCTTCCGCGGGAGGATCGGGTGGAGCCGCTGGGGAAGGTGGCGGGAAAGCCGGAGGCGGTTGCGGCCGAGGAAAAACCGGTGGGCGACGGGATGGGGCCGCAAACAGGGGTGGAGAAGCGGGAAGCGAAGGCGGGCCGCGCGATGTCGCGGGTGGTGGCGATGAAGGCGTCGGATCTGCACGCGCAGGCGGCGCTGTTCGACGAGCCGTTCATGTTGCCCAACGAACGCGAGATGGCCGCGGGATGGCCGGGGGAGGATGAGCCGAGCGAGGGGCGATGGCCGGGGACGGCATACGTGATTGCAGCCGCCATCGCAGTGGTGCTGGTGATGGCGTTCACGCTGTATGGTTTGCTTCACCGGGAACCGGAACAGCGGCCGGTGGCGCCGGCGACGAGCGCGGCGCCGGCTGCGATGCCGGCCAGGGCAGCGAATGGGACGGTGCTGGCGGCGACGAGGCCGACGGGCACACCGGCGAGTGCGCCGGCTTCGACGGAAGGCTGGCGTGTGGTGGCGTACACCTATAGTTATGAGAAGTCGGCGCAGGAGAAGGCGAAGGCCCTGGCGGACCGGTTTTCGGAGCTGAATCCTGGGGTGTTTGCGCCGAAGGGTGAAGATGTATGGCTGGTGACGCTGGGCGGGGTGATGAGCCGGGCGGACGCGCTGATGCTGCGCGATAAAGCAGTGAACATGGGGTTGCCGGAAGACACGTACGCGCACAATTTCCGCTGAGAGGCGCGCACGGCGGGGTGCTCGAGCGCCGGGCCGATGGCGGGCTGGGTCGGGGTTTTTCCTGGGGACGATGAGGTGCTTTCGCTTTGCCGTTTGCACGAGGCGACTCTCCTCAGGTCGGGCGAAGCACTGCATGAAAAGAAGCAAATCGTCCTCCAGAGGTATGCTCGAGGTATGTTCCTGAAGCGGTTCCTGCTCGCGGTTCTCCTCCCGATTCTTGCCATGCCGGCGCTCGCCTCCACCCACAAGGAGATGTATGACGTTCCTTGCAGCACGCTGTGGGCCGCGCTAAAAGATGCCCTCAGAAACTCGGGGAAATACCGCATTGTTTCCCTTGACAATTCCGAAATGATATCGTCGTTCGATATCGGCAACGATCAGCGCGTCAACTCCGCCGCCCTCAACAGCAAAGACAATGGGAATAGTTGCGAATTGCAAATCCAGACCGTCCCCAACGGAATGTTGAGCAACGACGCGGGCAATCTAAAGAAGCGGGTCGACGAGTCGCTGGCCAGGCTCAAAGCCGCTCCACCTGCGAATCCCACGACGCGACCTGAAGAGTCAAAGACTCCGGATTCAGCCTCCAATGGCTCGCTGACGATCGAATCCGCTCCGGCTGGCGCGGATATTGAAGTTGATGGCGAATTCGTGGGTAACACGCCGTCGACTGTCACCGTCACCCTCGGCAGCCACCAGATTACTGTCAAGAAAAAGGGCTTTACCGATTGGAGCCGGAAGCTCAACGTCACCGGCGGCAGTATCCACTTGAACGCCGAGTTAGAGAAGACCCCGGCGCAGTAAGCCGGGAATGTCAGGGTTAATCCTGGCGGCTCGTTTTGGCCGTCAGGGTGGCGGGCTGGGTCGACGGACGGGGTTTCCCTGGGGTCGATGAGGCGGGTCTGAGAATTCTCTAATCTTTCTGTCTTCTTTTAGGGCATCCATTCGCACCGGGTGCGGCGCGATGCCATCTGAACCGGACAACAAGAGAAGGGCGGCCTCTTCGGGAGCCGAGGCGGCGCTGCGTCCGGGCGCGGCAGCGGCGCCGCAGGGAAACGTGCCGGCAGCGGCGGGGCCGGGTGCGCCCGCGGCCGGGCAGGGTGTGGCCCTGGTGCGTACGGGCGAGACCGAGGAGCCGGAGCCGGAAGCGGGAGAGGGCCGTCTGGAGCGTCTGCCCATGCAGGTGGACGTGATGGTGAAGGTCCATTCCTTCCGGGTGCAGGACCTGCTGGCTCTCACAAAAGGTTCGGTGGTGGAAACGGTGCACGAGCACACCCAGGACGTGCCGCTGCGGTGCGGCGGGGCGCTGCTGGTGTGGGCGGAGTTTGAGGTTCTGGATCAGCAGCTGGCG
>JASHPM010000431.1 GCA_030038115.1 Acidobacteriaceae bacterium
CTGCCCGCGGATAAACCGCGCTACGTGATGGGCGTCGGCTACCCCGATGAGATTGCCGAGTACGCGCGCCTGGGCGTGGACATGATGGACTGTGTGTTGCCGACGCGCGCCGCGCGGCACGGGCTGTTGTTTACGTCCGAGGGGCGGCTGAATATCAGGAACCGGCAGTACGCCGAGGATCAGGAACCGGCTGACCCGGCATGCAACTGCCTGGTTTGCCGGCGCTACAGCCGCGCTTATCTGCGGCACCTGATGGCGGCGCAGGAACCTCTGGCCGCAGTGCTGAACACGCTGCATAACCTGGCGTTCTATCTGGAAACCATGCGGAAAGTGCGCGACGAGATTGCGGTGGCTGCGCAATGCGTCATGAACCCGATTCGGCCGGCGAGTTCATGAAACGATGAAGGCCCGCGCGCTCGGCGTGAGCGGCGATGGCGGCGTTGATGTCGAGCGCCAGGGCAAGAGCGGCGCGGCCATGTTCTCCTGAAACGCGAGGCGTGGACCGCGTGCGCACGCAGTCCAGGAAGGATCCGATCTCGAGGCGCAGCGGTTCGCCGGGCCGCACTTCAGGCTTTTCGATGCGGAGGCCTGGAAATCCGGGGACGCCGATGGAAGCCGTAACAGCAGCCGCGGCCTGCGCTGCGCCGGAGACGTCGATGATCAACAGATCCTGGCGAGCATAATCGATCGATACATACTGATGCGGCTGGAAAAAGCGCAGCTTGCGGACTTTTTCCGTGCTGACGCGGCTGGCGGTGAAATTGGCGATACAGCCCGACTCGAATTCAATCCGCACGTTCGCGATATCCACTTTGTCAGAAAGGATCGGGAGACCGACAGCGTGCATGGAGCGGACGGGCGACTGCACCAGGCTGAGAACAATGTCGAGGTCGTGCACCATCAGGTCGAGCACCACATCCACGTCCAGGGAACGCGGGCTGAAGATACTAAGACGATGCGCTTCGAAGAACATGGGGTGGTTGAGAATCGGCGCCGTCGCGATGACAGCGGGATTGAAGCGCTCCAGATGGCCGGTCTGCAGGATGCGGCTATTCTTCGCCGCGAGTTCAATGAGGCGGCTGGCTTCGTCGACGCTGGCGGCGATTGGCTTCTCCACAAGAACGTCGATCCCGGCCGCCAACAGAGCATCGCAAACTTCGAAATGGACTGAGGTCGGCGTACAAACGGACGCGGCTGCGAACGCAACCTCATGCCTGGAGCGCGCGGCGAGGCATTCTTCCACCGAGGAGAAGACGGGCGCGCCCCACTCGTTGGCCGCGGCGCCGGCACGGACCAGGTCCGGTTCGACAATCGCAGCTAGGCGAACCGGCACACCATCGTCCTCGAGAACGCGGTAGACCCGGAGATGATTGCGGCCAAAGACGCCTGCTCCGCAAACCAGGACGCCGGGATGAGACGAGCGAGGCAAGGGTTTAGGCAAGGGCTTAGGCCTGGAGATTACGCCGGTTTACCTTCCACAACACGCAGGCAGCGGGCGTACAACTCCAGCAATTGCGCGACCTGCTCTTCGGGTTTGGGAGCACCGCCCGAAACGAAGCCGGTGGAAGGCGCGCTGGCGCGGCCAACGCCGGCGGTGGCAGCCACAAACTTCAGCAAATCGAGAGCGATGTCCTCATTGCGGCGAGCGCCATTACCCGGGGCTGGAACTGAATCCATGGGAATACTCCTGAGGGCGATGCTATCAGAGCACGGCGATGCGCTGGCACGCTCGCCTACACCTCTGAAATACAGAGGCAGACGCGGCCCACAATCAGATCGGAGGGGGAATCCTCCGGGGCCAGTTCGATGACTTCAAGGGGATATTCGAGAGCGCGGGGACGCAATACGAGCCGGCTGGACTCGTAGACAAGGTGCCGGAACAGAATCTGGGTTCCGGCGCGCACCGCATAGAGGTTGGGAGTGGGCGGCCTGCAGTTGACAAGGGAGTTGTAATGCCGGTCGATGACGACGAACGAGCCGATGCGGAGCACCGGGTCCATGGGCAGAGCCTGCGCGGCGGAAACACGAACGGCCACGAATCGCTCCCAGCTGCGGCGGTTAACAGAGCGCCGGACGGGAAAGCTGGTCAGCCAGCCGGAGGGCAGTTGCAGCGAGTCCAAAACCGCGCGGGAGGCGATGTTGGGCGAGTTCATGGCGACGACCTGCGAGACGATCGGCACCGTGTCCACGGATTCCCGAGCCGCCCCCACCGGCGAAGAGAATCTCGAGAAGCCCGACAAGTCTTCCACGCTCAAGGCCTGCGCCAGCAGAAGCCGATCCAAAGCCGTGAGGCTGAGACGCCTCCGGCGATGAAGAAAATTGGAAATGTGCGCTTGAGCCAGCCCGGTCTGATGGGCCAACAGTGAACTGCTGAGGATTCCCTGGTCGATGCGGCGCCACGTCTCGAGCCGCAGGCGCTCGTGTAACTCGAGGAATTTCATCGTTCAGAAGTTTTCAGGGAGCTATGCAGCCATTACCTCGGGGTTTGCAGAAAGAATCGCGGTTTCGCGAAATCCGCGGCAAGCGGAGAGGACTTCAGTACCTACCTGATGCAGGACCCCTGGTTTGCTCTTCTCGGCAATTGATCGCGTCGCTCCGTGAAATTAGTGTCGGACTACTTGCGCGAGTCAGACATAGTACTTTCGCTCACCGGCGTAAGCCTCGCGCGCAAGTAACTAAGCGGTGAGATTTCGAATTCTGGAGGACATATCGACCATCAGCGACTCGACAGCGGTTTATGACAACTAATGCGCGGCTGAGGTTGCCAGCGCGCACCAAGGCTCTTTCCCGGTCCTAACTCCGTGGAACCAAAACAGACCGAGTCCCGCGGACGGCTGAACTCTGGAGAATGACTGATGTACCTGCGAATCTTTCTGAAGGTGTGTGAGGGGTGCGGCGTGCTTTGGTTCCGCGCCCAAAACTGCTCGGATGTGTACTGCTCAAGCTGCGTTCGAAAACTGCGTTCGCTTCCGCCGGTGCGCCCGTCACGCCGGCCAGGACGCCGGGGACGGCATAACCACCGGGTGCTGGTTACCGGAGGTACGGCATGAGCGCGGCTTTGGCGACGCCATGTATCGTCTCGACGGCCACCGCGGTTGCCGAGAATGACCTGCCGGCGTGGCGGCCCAGGCCCGTCGATGGCGTGGCATTTTGCCGCAAACGCACTGTGGCTCTGCTGCGCCGTTATCTGCAGATCTCGATGGAAATCGGCCGCGCCCCCTGTGTGCTGGGAAATATCAACGCTCGGGGCCGCGTGTCCTGTTACCGTCTCCGTACCTTTGAGGATGGAATTATCTTTGTCCTCGATGTGGAGAAATGTCTTAACAAACTCGATCGGCTATCTCGGGCAATTATCGCGCATGTCGTCCTTGAGGATTACAGCAGCCTGGAAACAGCGGCTCTCACCGGCGAAAGCATGCGTTCGGTGGGTCGTATTTACAGGCAGGCGATGGACCGGCTGACGCGGCATTTTTTGGATTTTGGGCTCCTGGACCCAAATGTGGAAAATTTGTCAAGAGCGGAAGCTTAAATCGAAAGTAATGATCCAACATAATAAAGGGTTTGCAATGCAAGCTAGAAAAAGAAAGTTGGCCATCTAATTCTCTGGGTCTGATATTCTGAACTTATAGAGTAAAAAAAGGAAAAAGGGGACACCCAACGGTGTCCCCCTTCTGTTTGCTCTCGAGCGGGTCAGCATCTATTTTGGAGACCCAGACGGGCAGAGCAGGCATCTAGCCGGTTCCAGAAATGAGGAATATGCGGAACAGAAACTGCAAAGAGCGGATGCGCGCCTTCGCGCCGGTATGGCGAGCGGCGCTCGGACTCATGGCATTGGCGGTGGCCGTGCTTCCGCCGCGGGTAACCGCGCAAATGAACACCACGACTGTGCAGGGCACCGTCTATCGCGCCGACGGAACACCGGCCAGCGGGACGCTGCTGGTGAGCTGGTCCGCGTTCACAACTCCGCAGAACCAGGCGGTAGCGGCCGGGAACCTGAGTGCGGCGATCGGCACCGACGGATTCCTGAGCGTGAACCTGACGCCCAACGCCGCCGCGCTGCCGGCCGGGAGCTACTATACCGCCGTTTATCACCTGAGCGACGGCACGGTGAATCAGGAATACTGGGTGGTCCCGGCAACTGCTACGGCGACGATCGCGTCGGTGCGGGCCCAGCTGGAACCCTCCACAGTAGCGGTTCAGGGAGTTTCTCAGGCCTATGTGGAGAGCGCGATTTCGTCGTTGAGCGGTACGTGGCTGCCGCTGGCAGGCGGGACCCTGACCGGGCCGCTGACGCTGAATGCCGATCCAACGGCGCAGAATCAGGCAGCGACAAAACATTATGCGGATCAGCTGGCCGCAGCGAATCTGCCTCTTTCCGGCGGGACGCTGACCGGCGCTCCCGGAATCAATGTCGTCAATCCTGCCTCGCCGTCATGGGTTTCGTCTGGCTACCAGCAGTCCGTGGCTCTGCCTGTGCAAGCCGTGTTCAACGGCACTTCGACGCTGACGCAGCCTTACCCCTTCTACGCCCCGAGAAACATCAACGCTTTGTTTACTGCGACCGGCCAGAATCTGGGTCAAACGCCGGTGGGACCGGGAGGCTGGAGCGAGCATGAACCCGACAGCATGACCGCGACAAACAACGCGCCTGGCTGGCTCATCAACTTCCATACACTGACGCAGGCTGCACCGGGCGACTTCAGCGACCGCTACATCCTGATGACCTGGTATCTCGGGATGCAGGCGGGAACGGACGAAGGCGCGCATGTTGACGGAGGGGGAGTCAGCGAGCCGACGGTTACCTATACCGGAACGATTACGAGCGGCGGGGCCGCGGGAACAACGAGCCTGAAAGTCAACTGCACGGCTGATTGCAACAACCCTGGCGACAACCGTCAGATGCTGGACACGAGCCAGGTAGTTCTGACGGGGACCGTCGTGTCCCATACGCCTGAAACGTCAACGAGTCCCGAAATCTACAGCATCAGCGTTACCAGCGGATCGCTCCCCGTCTCCACAGCGATCGGCACTCTCGTAAGCGCCTGTGGTCCATCCTCAAGTCAATGGCCAGTCGGGGCTCAGACGGTGACGGTGAGTTGCCTGGTCAGCGTCAGCAATGGAACTTTCGCTGTCAGCGACTGGGTTTCGTTTTCGACAAACTTTCACGAGGTTGCGCAGGTGATGGCCGCAACCGGGCTCAGCGGCGGTCAGCAGACGCTGACCTTCAACCTGCGGCACGCTCATGCGCCGGGACCTGTCTACGCCAACGGCTGCGCTGGATGCTACGTGGTCTTCACCGCGAACCTGGGAAACGGGAATCTTAAGTACCCGATCACGGTGGTCGGCGCGGCCTCCACCACAGCCATGCTCACCGTGCCGTTTGTCGAGACCAACGGCCTCAGTTCCGCTTTCAGCAGTTACTCGGGCAACCTGGCTCATGGAGGCAGTCAGGCTTTTACGGTCTACCGTGGCGCGGAGGTTCTGGATGTACAGGATGCTTCGAATAACTATGCCGTCGACGGAACCTTCGGGGTCGAGCCTACGCCAACGACCTGGAACAGTGGGGACACCATCGAGATCGAGCACGAGCCCACATTTAATCTGCTGGCACATGACTTCCACATGAACCTGCAAAATCCCGGCGCGGTAGGTGGAGGCGATATGGGAGGATGGGCTGGGTACACCACCTGGCTGAGCGGTTCAGGCATTGTCGGCGAGGGCTTCGGCAATTTCTACGGTGACATCAACGTGTCGCAGGCTGCCTACGCGGCGGAGAATCAGGAATCCTATACCAACTACGCTTATCAGGCCCCTCCTTCGTTTATGAGGGCGAATGGCTGGTTTGACGGTCTTCTGGAAAGTCAGTACGCGCCGCGCACCGGGGTGGTTTTTACCGGGTGCCCGATGAACGCGGCGACGGGCCGGCCGGATTGTACACAGACCGGCGTCAGCTATGACCTCTGGTCAATGAGCGCGAATTCGACGGCTGGGCATAGTTGCGTTGCATCCTTTGTTCCCGCCACGAACACCCTGAATTTCAGTGGGTGCAGCGGAGGCTGGAACCTTGCCAGCAGCCTCCGAACCCAGGGAGCCATCACCGGAGCCACCATCAATGGTGAAGTAACTGTGGACGGCGTGGCTTACACCACCGTCAACGCCGCGTGGAATGCCGCTGTGAGTCTGGCGAACAGCACAGGGCAGAATCAGACCTTGCGGCTCGGGCCCGGGACATTTCCGGTGACCGCGACTCTGACCGAGCCCTCGAACGGCGCCTGCGTGAACCTGCTGGGCTCCGCGGGAACCACGGTGAACGCCGACAGCGCGCAGATCGCCACCACGCTCACCGTTCCCGGCGCGCTGGGCGGAGACGTGATCTATCTGGGCAACGCGGTGCAGGCACAAGGCTGCACGTTCAGGGACCTGAATATCCTGGCCGGCGGTAACGCTACGCACGGCTTCGAATTGCAGTGGTTCCGGGGCGTGCTGATCGATAACGTGACGGTGAACGACACCACAGCGGAGGGCATCCTGCTCGGCGAAGAGAACACGTCGGCGGGTCACCAGGCGAATTTCCTGCTGCGCAACGTGACGGTGAGCTACAGCAGCGCTGCATTTACGCCGGCTAGTCGCCCGGCGTGGGGGATTCACCTGCAGGAAACCGCGATGGACAGCCATCTGGACAACGTTATCGTGCGCAATGCGCTGACCGCCGCTGTCTACAACGAAGGGACGGGGAATACCGGCTATCTGATCCACGGATTCGGCTATCCCTACACCTGCACGACCGCTCCCTGCGCCAACAATACTTCGTCGGCATCGGCGGCGAATGCTTCTTACGCGACGAGCTACGTCATCTACGACACGGGTGGTTCGGGGAGCGTCTGGACCGACACTTACCTCGACAGCCCGGCTGTCGCGGGTTTCTATGTGGGAGCCGACGGCGTCGAAATTCACGGCGGTCACATTCAATGGCCCGACCTGACCAGCTTTCCGACGGCTAACCTGGCCTATGTCGCGGCGAATGTCAGCAATAATCTGCTGATCGCCGACGTGGATTGCCTCGAGATGGCCAGCGGTGTCAACTGGATCACATATGCGGGCACGTCGGGAAATCCGCCGACCTACGCCAGCGTTCATCATCTGACGGGTTGCGGGAATTATTATCAGGCGCTCGAGGATGCTGAAACGACCGGTTTCTCCAGCGGCGGTGCGAACATCAACGATCCCAGCAGCGCAACGCCAAGAGTGTGGTCCACACCGATCGCTGCGGCGGCCAACTATCCAGCATACTCCGCGCAGATGTACACCGGCGATCAGGGCGATGCGTTCCAGGCGCACTTCTCGGGTGTCAACCCGTTCTTCAACATTACGTATCAGGGAACGATTCGATCGAACGGCGGCATCGCGCTGAACACCGTCATCAACACCGCATCGACTCTGACGCTGACGGCCGCGAACAAGAATGTGATCGCCAACGCCGCCAGTGGTGCCCAGACGATTACTTTGCCCAGCTGCTATACACCGCTGCTGGACAGAGCGTCGCCGACCGGCCTTGAGTTCACTGTCGTGAAGTCGGATACGTCGGCCAATACCGTGACACTTCAGACGACCAACTCGCAGCTGATTTTCAGCCAGGGAACCTCGGCGACGACCCTGGTGTTGTCCTCCCCTTCGACGCAAACTTTGGTCTGCGGGCCGGATTACAACTGGTATGTCACGGATAGTTCCAGCGCGGCGGTTTCCGGCAGCTTCAGTCAGCTGAGCGGACAAGCCACCAACTCGCAACTGCCTGCCACCCTGACGGCTTCCACCACCGGAAACGCGAGCACCGCGACCGCTCTGGCGGCCACGCCGGCACAATGCGCGGCTGGGACCTACTCAACCGGTATTACCGCGAACGGAACGGCGAACTGTTCCCAGTCCTGGCACTTTACCTGGTTCGGTTATTTCAACGGCACCTTTGCCGGGTCTACCAACGTAAGCCAGGGCGCCACGTGGGCGCCCACAGCATCCATTGCCATCACGCGTTTTGACTATGCCCTGGGCACGGATGCAGTGGGCTGCACCACGTATCCGGTGATCGGGGTCTACGACAAGACGGCTGCCACCTGGCTCAAAACGTTTACCATCCCCGCCTCTTCGTACACTGTCACTAACGCCGTCAGCGGCGTCACGGTGACGGCGGGACACCAGCTCACGATGGGAACGCAGACGGCGGCGGTGGGCTGCTCCAGCAACCCGGCGAATGCCCAGATCACCGTGGAATACACCATGAATCAGTAAGCCGGACCGATCATGGAATTCGACTTTGGAAGCGGCACACGGGAGGACCTTGTCCGCCTGGGAAGGGTGCTGGACACCGGCGCAGAGGCGGCTCTGGCATTGGCAGAGGAGGTCCTCAGAATCAGAACCCGGCTGGGACGAAACGTGGCCCTGGCTGCCAATAAGGCGCAGCGCCAATACGAAGAGCGGGTAAGGCAGAGAAACATTGTGCTGAAAGCCCGGCAGATGGGAGTGAGCACATGGATTGCGGGACGGTTTTTTTTGCGGACTATCACGCATCCGGGAACGGTCACGGTCCAGGTGGCGCACACACAGGAGGCGGCGGTACAAATCTTTCGCATCGTGCACCGCTTTCTGGATCATCTGCCGGATCCGTTGCGCATGGGGACACTGAAGGACGCGAAGAGGAGCGCGGGGCGGATCGTGATTCCGGAGCTGGACAGCGAATACCTGGTGGAAACGGCGGGCGACCGGAATGCGGGACGCGGGCTGACCATCACGAATCTGCATTGCACGGAGCTGGCGCGCTGGCCAGGTGAAGCGGCAGAGATCCTGTATGGGCTGTTGGCCACGCTGTCTCCCGCGGGGGAACTAGCGATGGAATCGACCCCTCGAGGAGCATCGGGGTGCTTCTGGAAGGAGTGGCAGGATGCGGTGAAGACGAATACAGTCCGGCACTTCTTTCCGTGGTGGCTGGAAGACGCGTATGTAGCCACAGCGGTGGAGGAGGCATCGCTGACCGACACTGAACGGCAATTAATGATCGAACACGGGCTAACGCCGGCGCAGATCGGCTACCGCCGCCAGATCCACGAAAACTTCCGTGGCCTGGCGAAACAGGAATACGCCGAGGACGCAAACGAATGTTTCCTCTCGAGTGGCGAGTGCATTTTCGACCTGGCGTCGATTAACAAACGGCTGCGCGCGGTCGACGAACCGGTGGAGACCAGGCGGAATGGCGGCCTGCGCATCTGGTTGCCGCGCCAGGAGGGCCGAAATTATCTCGTGGCGGTGGATCCGGCGGGGGGCGGAACGGAGGGCGATTATTCGGCGATGCAGGTGATCGACATGAAAACGGGTCTGCAGTGCGCGGAACTCCAGGAGCATCTCACTCCACTGGAAACCGCGCAGGCAGCCGCCGAACTGGCGCGCGAATACTCGGGCGCGCTGCTGGCGGTGGAGCGCAACAACCATGGCTCGGGAGTGCTCGCGCACCTCCTGGGCCTCTGCCGTTACGATCGCCTCTATATGCAGGGCGGCCAGTACGGATTCCTGACCTCGTCGGTCACGCGGCCCGGGATGCTGGGGCGGCTGGATGCGGCGCTGGCGCAGACACCGGAAGTTTTCAAAAGCGAGCGATTGCTGCTGGAGTGCCGCAGCTTCGTGCGCCACCCCAACGGCCGAACGGAAGCCCAGGCCGGGGAACACGACGACTGCGTCATGGCCATGGCCATCGCGCTGGCGGTCCGCGACGAGCGGCTCGCAGGCGGAACGTTGGATTAGCATGAGGAATTCGGAGGAGACGTGGCGATTCTGGCCATCCAGCAGATCCGGCGCATGAGAGGCGGCGCGCAAAGCCACCTCATGCTCGGCGGCGACGGCAATGCCTGGGTTGTGAAGTTCCAGAACAACCCGCAGCATCTGCGCATACTGCCCAACGAACTGCTGGGAACGCGGCTGGGCACCCTCATCGGGCTGACGGTGCCGCACTGCGATGTGGTGGAAGTGACGCCCTGGCTGATCGAGCGCACCAGTGAGCTGGAGATCGATTTGGGCCAGCGCCGCGAACGATGCAGAGCCGGTCTGCAGTTCGGATCGCAGCTGGTAGGCGGCCTGCTGCCCGGCCACGTCGCGGATTATCTGCCCGAAGCACAGCTGTCGGAGGTACGGAACCTGCATGAGTTTGCCGGCGCGCTGGTGCTGGACAAGTGGACCTGCAACGCCAACGGGCGACAGGCCCTCTTTCATCGCAAGGGACGGGAACGCCGCTACAGCGCGGCGTTTATCGACCAGGGGTTTTGTTTCAATGCCGGGGAGTGGCGCTTCATTGATGCGCCGCTGCGTGGGGTATACGCGAGCAACCTGGTCTATCGCGACGTAACCGGGTGGGAGAGCTTCGAGCCGTGGCTCAGCCGCGTCGAGGAGGTGGAGGCACAGCGGATCTGGGAGATCGCGGAAACCGTACCCCCGGAATGGTACGAGGGCAACGTCGACGTCATGGAGGAATTGGTGGAAAGGCTGATCCAGCGGCGTTCGCGGGTGCGGGATTGGATCACCGAGTTTCGGGAATCCTCGCGGCAGCCGTTTCCAAACTGGAACAACGCCGCCGTCCCAACCCGATCCGCGCAGTTCTCCGAACAGGAACGGGGCGATAGTTATCCTGAAAGGCTACTGTGAACGAGCCTCTGCAGTGCGAGTTCCTCCTGGTCCGCTATGTGCCGGATCCGGTGAAGAACGAGTTCGTCAATATCGGGGTAATGCTGCGCGAAGCCGCGCGCCCGGAGGCACCCGCCGTGCGTTTCACAAAGGACTGGGCGCGGGTGCGGTGCGTCGACCCGGACGCGGACATCGAAATGCTGGAGGCGATGGAGACCGAAATGCGGCGTCGATTCGTCGAGCCTGGCGCGGGCACAGTGCCGCTGATGAAGACGATCGAGGATTCGTTCTCGCATCAGTTACAAATCACCGCGCCTAAGGCATACCTTGCGGAAAACGTCCCAGCCGGAATGGAGCAGCTGATGCAGCTGTACGTCGAGCCGCGCAAAAGCAAAGCGCGCCAGATCCTGAGCGGGCGTGCGGCGATCGCCCGCAGCATGCGCATGCATTTTGAGCATGCGCGGGTGTGGGACCTGATGCGCCGGCGGATCGCCGCATCGGCGTACACACGGCCGGGCGATTCGCTGAGGATCGACTGTGGCTATCGCCCCAACGGGACGATCCGGATGTTTCACGCTGTTTCGCTCTCGAGCGATGTGGAGCTGGCCAAGGTGCTCGCCTTCAGCGCGCCGTCGCTGCGCGCGGGGGTGGGGCGCGTCGAGAACGCCGAGCTGGAACTGACGGCGATCGTCGAGCCGCTGCGCAATGGCAACGGCGAGGTCGCGGTCGACTCGGACCAGGTCACGCAGTATCGCTTCGGTGTGGAGGTCATGGAGGCCCAGCAGATCCGCGTGCTCACGGTGAACGATCTGGAGCGCGTGGCGGAGACCGCGAAGAGGGAATTGCGGGTGTAGCTCGACAGGAAATGCAAATTCGCAAAGGGCATGGCCATGCGCCATGCCTTTTCTTTTTCCGTTGCCTCAGTGACGCGGCCCTCAGGGGCCCTTGCTCGATGCAGCCGATCTTCGGTGGATTAGCTGCGTGCTGAGCATCGCTTCGGGACGGTGCAACTGTGGCAACGGCTGGAACGGAAAAACGGAGGATACGTGAAGATCAGAGAGCAATGGAAGCATGCCCTGGCGCTGCTGGGCGCCACCACCCCGGTGCGCAGGCACGCCGGGGATCCCGGAACCGGGCGCCGGGAAGAGACGGCTCAGCGAAAGACGGTAGCTTTGCCGTCGGTGCTCGCCCCGTATTCCTTCCCGTCGCGGGCGCTGCCCAAACCCACGCCGGCCAATCTGCGCAAGTTCGCGGAGACGCCCGTGGTGCGGCGCGCCATCAACCTCATCAAGGACCGCGTGGCCAGTATGGACTGGCAGGTCCGCCTGAAGCGCGACCACGATCCGGAGAAGGTCGCCTTCGCGGCGAAGCGCGCGAGGGTTTTGCGCCTTGCGCTGGAGTTCCCCAACGCCTCGGACTCGTTTCGCACGCTGATCGAGCAGGCCATCGAAGACGCGCTCGTGGGCGGCTTCGGCGCCATCGAGATGGAGCTGACCGGCGATCCCGCGCAGCCGTTCGAACTCTGGCCGGTGGACGGGGCGACCATCCGCATCGACCCCAAGTGGGACGGCAGTCCGGAGTCGGTGCGCTTCGCGCAGGCGACTGGTCTGGCCGGATCGGACTCTGTGATCCCGCTCCAGGACAACCAGCTCATCTATGTGCGCATGAATCCGCGCAGCTACACGCCCTTCGGCCTGGGACCGCTGGAAGTCGCGTTTGAAACGGTCAATTCCTTCCTCAGCGCGCATCGTTTCGCCGGCAAGCTGGCCAGCAACGCGGTGGTGCAGTATGCGCTGTGGCTGAACGAGACCACGCCGGCCCAGCATGAGCGGCTGATCCGCTGGTGGCAGGACGAAATTGAGGGTACGGGCCGTGTACCGCTTCTGAGCACTGAGCAGAAGCCCGAGGTGCTGCGCTTCGCCGCCGGCACCGATGCCGACCTGCGGCTCACGTGGCAGGAGTTTCTGATCCGCATGGTGGCCAACGCGTTTTCGCTGCCGCCCGTGCTGCTCGGCCTCGAGCAGGATGTCAACCGTTCAACCGCGGCCGAGCTGCTGGACGAGGCCTTTCACAGCGCGATCGTGCCCCTGGCGCGGCTCATCGCAGAGCATCTGACCCGCGATCTGTTCGCGAAAAGGCTCGGATGGCCGGAGTTTGAATTCGTCTTCAACGACCTGGATTCGAACGACGAGATGCAGGAGGTGGAAATGCAGACCGCGCTGCTCGCGGCCGGCGTTCTCACCGTGAATGAGGTGCGCGCCATGCGGGGCCTCGCGCCTTTGCCCGACCCGGCCGCCAATACGGCCATCAAGAAGGAGGATAACGTCACAACATCGATTACAAATCAGGAGTTTCAGGGATGACGGGAGAAACCATGAAACTGGAAGCCATGGCAGTCATGCTGCCGGAGGTGGCGGGCCACCCAAACCGTGCTCCCTTCACGGGAGTGCTGACGCTGGTGGATGAGCCAAGCACGAAACCGCCATCGGGAGCACGCGGGCATCGCGTGATCCTGACCCGCCGGGCGGCGCTGGCCGCGCTGCCCTCCCTGCTGGGGATGGCCGTGGACTACGCGCCCTCCTGGGACGGGCACGATTCCCGGCGCAAGTGCGGCATCATCACCCAGGCCGATGTGGAGGGCGCGCGTCTGCGGGTCGCCGGCTATCTCTTCGCGAAGGATTTTCCCGAGGTGGAGCGGCAGATGCGTCAAACCTTGCCCGGCGCGATGGGCATGTCCTGGGAGCTGGCCGACGCCCACGTGGAAGACATGCGGGCGGAGATCTGGACGCTGACGCAGGCCACCTTTACCGGCGCGGCGATTCTGCTGCGCGAGAAGGCCGCGTACCGCAACACCTCGTTCGAGCTGGCAGCTTCGCGCTGCCGGTCCACGCCGGCCCGCTCCGCGCTTTCCGAGCGCATCCACGCGGGCGCAACCCGAAACTTCCGGAACGGAGCAGGTGTGGCCTTCCCGAAGAGAGAAAGAAGAAAGGAACAGACATGGAATCACAGACAGAATGCATGGTCGCGCTGACCGGAAGGATGGAGCGCATGGAAGCGCGGCTCGAAGCCGCGGCGTCGCTCTTCGAGCGTGCGGCGACCCTGCTCGAGGAGCGGGAGAGCTCCATGAGTGGAGAGGTGCGGAAGATCGTCGCCGCCGTCGAGACCACCCGTGAGGCGGAGCTGCAGAGAAAGCTGGAAGCCGCCGAGCAGCAGATCGCGGAGCTGCGCGCCCAGATTGAGGCCAGGCCCGAGGCGCAACCGAAGTCCGCGCGTAAAACCGTGCCCGCTTCGACCGCGCAGTTTTTGGCCAAGCAGGGCATTACGTCGCTGGAGTCGCTGGAAGCGAGCGCGCTCGATGCGGCACTGACCGGGCTGAGCCTGGAACAGCGCATCGCGATCAAGGCGCAGTTGCTGCGCGCCGGCGTGGTGAGCTAAACGGCTCATCTCCACCGGGACCGGAGGCCGGCGTAATGCGCCGGCTTTTTTGTTGCCAACAGATTTCCCTTCACGAAAGGTAGCTATGACAGCCAATTTCCTGGACATCCACGCCGCCGCGGACTACATCGGGCCCGGCGCGATCGAAGTTCCTCTCTATCAAACCGAGATTCTCGACATCGTGCGCCGCCGCAACCTCTTCGGCCAGCGCATCCGGCAGGTCCCGGCCACCGGGCATCCGTCGCGCTATTTCGAGGAAACGGCGATTCCCAACCCGTCGACTGCCGGATTCGTCGATCCGCGCAATATCGTGGCGCCCGTAGTGGCACCGAACCGCATCGAGCGCAGCGTGCCTCTGAAGGCCGTGGTTGCGCAGCTGAATTACAACCTGTTTGACATGGAGTTGGGCGTCCAGCAGAAGCAGTTCGCCTATCTGCAGGCTAAGGACCTGGTCGACACGATCAACGGCGTCATGCTCACCCACGACATCGCGTTGTGGAACGGCAACGACACTTCGCTGACCACGCCGACCACCATGCAGTACTTCGGCGTCGCCGGACAGATCGCGGCGGGCGGCAATACGACGACCGTCGCCACCACCGCCTGCATCACGGACAGCCTCAAGTCGACGATTGCGCTGATGGTGGCCAACGCCAGCTACGCGGTCCGGCCCACGGCGATTTACGCGAACCCGGTGCTGCTCGATCTGATCGATCGCGAGATGAAGTCCGAGTTCAACGTGGTGCTGAACACGAAAGAAATCGCCGCCGGATTCACGGTGAAAATGCTCACCACCCAGGCGGGCGAGTTGCCGCTCATTCCCGACTGGTCGCTGGCCTACACCGGTACGCCGGGCTCCGGCAGTGCGGTGCTGCCGGCGTACATCGTCACCGAGGACCTGATCGAGTACCACTGGCTCAGCGATCCCAATCCGCGCGTATTCCAGCTCGGACTGCCCGGATCTCTGGCCTCCCAGTATGTGGCTGTGAAATTCGGCGCGCCCGTGGTCAAGGGCGCGAGCTACGCGCATTACCAGGTGCTGGTCGACCGGTAGTCCGCAGGACAGCGAAGGAGCGGTCGGCAGAAAACCGGTCAGCAGTCACCCCTAAGGCGATCGGCGAGCGACCCAGCGAGTGAGCAAACCAGCCACTCCGCTGATCGCCCGCCGGCCTTCTTTTTCGCTGACCGGTTGATCGCGAGCCGCTTTTTAGCTGACCGCTTCATCGCTGACTGCTTCACCGCTAAGGAGGAGTACATGTCCTGCTATCTTCAGCCAACCGAGTACCAGACCTACGGGCTGGCTTCCAATGTCACCGATGACTGGATTACGGCCGCGTCGTCCCTCATCGACAGCCACTGCCGCCGCACCAGCCTCAACCCGACGCAGTACACCGAACGCCTGCGCATTGTGGCCGGCTCACAAACCGCTCGGCTGAGTCATCTGCCGCTCGTTGCCGTCGCGCCCGCCACGCTGCCGTTCGTGTCGATTCAGGCCCGCTACGCGAAACCCCGGCGGGGGGAGACCGTGTATCCGCTTCAGGAAGAGGTCCTCTGGGCGTTTTCGTTGCCGGGTGCGTGGACTACGGTCGACCCGACAACCGTCGACTTCGTCGCCGACACCGGCGAGCTGATCTTCCCGCTTAATATCCTCGGCCTGCCTTACAACGAGGTCGCGGTGACCTATACCGCGGGCCTGGCGACGATTCCCAACGCCGTAAAGTGCGCCTGCGCGCAGATCGTGAAGAACGCTCAGGCCACACCCGGCCTGAACGTCAAGTCCTCGAAGGTCGATACGCTGCAGCTTCAGTATTTCTCCGGCGCGCTCGTTGATCCAACCGTCGAAGCCATGCTCCAGCCATGGGTCTCCGTGAGGATGGGATAAGCCATGGCCGATCTGAGCACACAGAATCCAAGCGGCCTGGCGCAGCGCATGGCCACCGCTATGCTGCGCGCCGGCGGCGGCACGACCGCGTGCCTGCAGATGCCGCCGCTCCGGGGAGACTCCACCAACGCCGGCCAACTTGGGCTCGATGCGCCGGGCTTCCTGTCCCTGCCGCTATCGCCTGCCCTTTTCCGCAAGGCGCGCGTCGCCATGGAGGACGGCCGGCTTCCGAAATATGAGCTGCTGATCTCCGCCGACGCGGTCGCAGCCCAGGTGACGCAGCTGCAGCTCAGCTCCGCTCAGACCCTGTTCTCCATGGCCTGCGGAGTTGTCGTCGCGGGCAAGCTCTTTTTCATCGAGGCCGCTTCATATTCGGAAAGTCAGGGAGAAGTCTATTTGTATCGACTGCTGTTACAGGAAGCGTGCGGCGAATGGCCCATGTAACCGAGACCGGCACATTTGTGGCGCCTTTCGCCTGCCAACCGGCTCGAAATGTAACTGAGTGAGTGACCTATGCAAAATGCAAAAGATACCTTCTACATCACGCTGCGCAGCCGCCTGGCGACCGTGAATCCGGCTCGCACCATGACCCTGCGCTCCGTTACACGTCCCGGCATCCTCGTAAACGAAGCCGAGGCCCCCATGCCACAGCCGCTTCTCGACGCCTTCGCGCTGAGTTGGACCGGTCTCGCGGCCGACCTGCAGATGCCCGCGATCCTGGCGCAAATGACCTGTGAAATTCAGTACTTCACCGCCGGTACCCAGGCCAACGCCGGTCTCGATCGCGGCCGCTGTCTGGAGGAAATGGATTACGAGCTGCTCAAACTTCTGTATCCGTATTCGGCACAAAAGATGAACTACACGCAGAATCCCGCCGTCGCTATGGAAACCATGGTCTTTTGGTCCGAGCCCGAGTTCGGTCCTGTCGTCGCGCTGCGTGACCGCCTCAGCCGCACGGTCAAAGTGTCTGTGTTCGCTTTTCAGGAACAGGGGGAGCAATGAGCACATCCGCCGTTACGCCCATGCCCTCCCTGCCGCCCGTCGGCCGATCTGTGCGCGCTTACTTTGCGCCCGTGGACCGGGTCCACCGGCTGCCTACGCTCTTCGACCCTTCTGTCAGCGGACGATTCTCGGTCAGTACACCGCCGGCTCCCTGGGTTGATTTGGGCTGGATCGAAGACTTCACCCGCAAATCCGCAAGCAAATTCGGCGATCTGGTCACCGGCAGTCCGGGCACCACGCAGTTCCAGGTGCGTGAGACCGTCGACGCGACCGTCTCCTTCCGCTTCAAGGCCTGGGGCAAGCTTTCCATGGCCCTGGCCGCCGGATCACAGCACATGAACATCATCGTGCCCGCCGCCGGAGGCGCGCCCAACGGCTCCGGCAGCAAAGGGGTGCCGCCGGTCAACCTCGGCACCGGATCGACCGCGACTTTCCTCGCGCTCGCAAGCTCCGATGCCGCGGGATTCTCCGCCGGATCGCTGGTCACCGTCGATGTCGACTACACCGGTCAGACCGGATACGTGGGCAGCGGCGTTTACGCCGCATATGTAACCAGCGCCTCCGCGGTCAACAGCGATCCCGATTACATCCGCCGCGTTTCCTTCAATGTCGCCCGCGTCACGTCGAGTTCGTCGACCGGCTTGCAACTCGCGCAATCCCTCATCGCCGGCGTGCCCGCGACCGGGATGCGCGTGCAGCCCATCTCCGGCTTTGTCGATCGCGAGGGCGGCAGCTTCTTTCAGGAATGGTCCGCGCTCTTCCTCATCGACGGCCAACAGGGCGAGCGCATTCTCTTCCACTATCCGCGACTGCAATCCATGGCCGGCCCGGCCGAAACGGCGACTGCAATGGCTCCGCCGCTCGAACGCATCGCGCTCAGCGCGGCCTTTCGCGCGTTGCCCGTAACAGACGCCAACGACGGCGAGCAGGTCGTTTGTTTTCGCAGCTTTTTGCCCAGCTCTGTGACGCTGGTATGACGAGGAGACCGAGTTGAAACTGACCATCGACAACTACGACGGCAATGGCCCGGTCGACTACACCAGTTCGATCGTCGCCGGACGGCCCTTCCGCATTGTGCGCAGGCTGAACCAGCCTGTCACCTGCGCCGTGACATTGTTTCCCGCTTCCGGTCTGGCCACTCCCGCGCGCAACGGGCGCATGGTGCTTGCTGACGACAGCGGCAACGTTCTCTTCACCGGGTATGTCGCCGCCGAACCCGCGCTCGAGCTGGCCGGCCAGAGCACCATGGGTGCGGTGTATCAGGCCGTGGTTTCCGCCATCAGCGATGAGATCCTGCTCGATCGCCAAAGTATTCCCCAAACCGGCCCCATCTATGGGACAACCGGCGGACAGGCGCTGCAGGCGATGCTGGCGCTTCTCGAGATCGAGTCCATTACATCCTCGGTCTCCCTGGCCACCATGAATGTGTCGGAGTTTCAGCCCGAAAGCAATCGTACCTGGGCGGAGAACGCGGGGGCGCTGGCCGCCACGGTTCGCAACGCCTACCTGTTGATGAATGGCACGCTGACCATGACGCCGGTGGGCACGGTTACGCATTCGCTCAACGAATCTCAGGGGACGCTGTCGTTGAGCGCACTCCAGGTTTCCATGGTCAAAGCGCTGGCCAACGATGTCACGGTTTGCGGAGAAGTCGAACCCAGCGCCTACGTCACAGAGTTTTTCCAGGGCGATGGCACCACCGTTCTCTTCGATCTTACCGAGGATCCCTGGATGCCTCCTCCCTCGAAAACCAAACCGCTCTCCGACAATTTTCAGGGGCCCACGATCAATAAGCAAATCTGGAACGTGGATGATCCCGGCTCTGCGCTGGCACTGACGTCGAACGGTCTCACCTGTGGCGGAGGCGGCAGTGTTATCGGCACCACCATGGTCTCCGCAGTCTCCAACCTGGAATTGGGAGGGGGCCTTGTCATCGAAGCCGGAGGAGTCCAGTTCGGCCAGAATACCTCGGGCATCATCAATGGCTTCTTCGAGGCAGGCGGGACAACTGTCGCCGCCTGCATTGCCGGCTTTCTCATCGGTCAGGTCAGCGGCTCCACAACCGTATCTCCCATCGTGAATGGAGCCGTAGCCGGCAGCACCTTTACGGCTGCCACGGGTCATTTGTATACGCTGCGGTTACGTTTCTACGCGAGCGACATCCAGCGGCTTCTGCAGGCTTACTACGCCGTCGGCACCGACAACGGCCTCGAGCGCTTCGGCGGAAACCTGCTCGCCGCTGTGGCCAGCATCGTCTTTGAAGTACAGGACACCACCAACGGAGTGGCAGGCACGCCCACCGTTCTCTACTCTGGCAGCTTCACCACTTCCCCTGCGCCGTATTGCCTCTTCGCACCACTGGACGCCGGCTACCTCCAGTGCAGCATCGGCAACGTCACCATTGAGCAACAAGGGCCAGTCTGGGTCACGAGCACGCCGCCTGGCGGCACAGCCTTTGTGCGCCGGATCGGAACGTCCGCACAGGGTGCGGACTGCACGATCGAGCGCACCGGGAAACTGCGCTTCTACCCCGCCAGCACGCCGCAGGCCGGTGAGCTGATCGCCGTTTCTTATCGCACCAGCCGCCGTTCGGTCGCACGCCTCGCTGACGCCACCAGCATCGCCTCGGAAAGCAACGGTGGCCAGTTGCCAGGAACCGCGTGCTGGATTGGATCCGTCACCAGCCCGGTGCCGCGCAGTTCCGCGGATTGCGAAAACGCTGCCAGCGCTATGCTGGCGGTTTCCACCAGCCGCGCGGCCGCGTGGACCGGCAAATACACCGAGTGGAATGCCGATCAGCAGGGCGATGTGTGGCCGGGCGACGTGCTCGCTGTCGTATCCGCCTCCGCGGGCCTGACCGCGAATCTCGTCGTACGCGAGGTCGAGATCGACCTGGCCGGCACCAAACCCACCCTGACGAAATATACGATCTCCTTCGCCAACGACTGGGCCGACGACCTGGCCATCAAAACCTCGTCTGCCGTGCCCGCGGATGCCTGGTTGCCGCAGCAGCCGGAAACAACAACGCCGCTAGCCAGCCTGAACGCGCTCGTTGCCACCAGCGTCACAGGCAGCACGATTCAGATCGCCGCGAACGCCACAGCCCCCACCGGCGGCGGCTTTGAGGTGCGGCGCCGCGACTGGTCGTTCACACCGGGGCCCGGACCGGACCTGGTCCTGCGCTCGCCGGTTCCCAACTTCACCATCCCGCGTCAGGCGGCCATGGAGCAGTACTACATCCGCATGTATGACGGGTCCACTCCGCCGAACTATTCGCGCTTCTCGAGCGCCGTGTTCGTCAATCTGCCCCTTTCATAACCAGCCATCTTCCGGCTGCCAGCTTCCAGCTGAAAATTGACTTTTTCACCCACAGGAACGAGAACCATGACCGACTTCGAAGCAAAAGTGCTCGCCGATCTCTCCGTCCTCAAGAATCAGATGACGGCGCTCGTCGGCGACGGCAACGCCGGCCGCATCGGGTCCATCGAAGAGCGCGTTACCCGGCACGAAGAGCGCTTTCAGAGCGCGCGAGGATTCGCCATCGCCATTGGCGGCCTCATCACCCTGATTCAGTTCCTCCTGGATTTTCTGCGCCGGAAATGATGCCCTGACGAGATCAGCCCTCAGCCGATAGAATCGACCTCGATGAAACAGACACCGCTTGTCGCCGTCGTCATGGGATCAAAGAGCGACTACGAAACCCTCGCGCCCGCCGTCGAAATTCTCCGCGAGTTCGCCGTTCCCTATGAGGCGCGCGTCGTCTCCGCCCATCGCACGCCGGATTTTCTTTTTGAGTACGCTTCGCAGGCCGAATCCCGCGGCCTGCGTGTCATTATCGCGGGAGCCGGCGGCGCGGCGCATCTGCCTGGCATGCTTGCATCCAAAACGCTGGTGCCCGTGCTCGGCGTGCCCATCCCCGCCACCATGCTGCAGGGAATCGATTCGCTGCTCTCCATCGTGCAAATGCCGAAAGGCGTGCCCGTCGGAACCCTCGCCATCGGGCGCCCGGGCGCCGCCAACGCCGCGCTGCTTGCCGCGGAAATTCTCGCGACCACGGATCCCGATCTGCGCGAACGGTTGCGCATCTGGCGCGAAGCCCGCACCAAAGAAGTGCTGGGGTTGGTATTGCCGGCTCAGGGCCTTCCCGAATGACTGCCATTCTTCCTGGCGCGACCATCGGCATCCTGGGCGGCGGGCAACTCGGCCGCATGGTCGCCATGGCTGCGCGCTCTCTGGGCTATCGCATCCACGTCATGGATCCCGATCCCTCCTGCCCCGCGCGCTTTGTCGTCGATGCCTGCTTCGAAGGTTCGTGGGACGACGCGCATGCAGCCGCCGATCTGGCGCGCGGCTGCGATGTAGTGACTCTTGAAATCGAGCTGGTCTCCATCGCTTGTCTCGAAGCGGCCGCCAAATACGCTCCGGTGCGGCCTTCCGCCGAACTGCTCTATGTCATTCAGAACCGCATTCGGCAAAAAGAATGGTTACGGGAGCGCGGATTCCCGCTCGGCCCGTGGCACGCCGCCCGATCACAACAAGCCCTGGCCGATGCCGTCTCCGCGCTCGGTGGCCGCTGCTTCGTCAAGAGCGCTCACGGTGGGTACGACGGCCGCAGCCAGGTAAAGATTGGGTTCGGCGACCTAACTACGTCATCCGACGCCTGGCTTCTCCTCGGCCAGCAGCCCTGCGTTGTGGAGCAGGCTCTCGACCTGGACCGCGAAATTTCCGTCATGGTGGCGCGCTCACCACGCGGGGAAACGAAGAGCTTTCCTTCCGCGACCAATCACCATGAGCGTCAGATTCTCGCCTGGAGCGTAATCCCCTCGCTCATCTCACCCGAGCTTGAGGCTCGCGCGCAGCAGCTGGCCTGCGATATCGCGAATTCGTTTACCCTCGAAGGCCTGCTCGCAGTCGAGATGTTCCTGACCACCGACGGCGATCTGCTGGTCAACGAACTGGCTCCGCGGCCGCACAACAGCTACCACGCCAGCGAACGTGCCTGCGTCACCAGCCAGTTCGAACAGGCCGTGCGCGCGGTCTGCGATCTGCCTCTGGGCGATGTTTCGGTGGTGCGGCCCGCCGCAATCGCGAATCTGCTGGGTGATCTCTGGCTCGATCATCCTCCGCACTTCGATCGCGCTCTGGCCATTCCAGGCGTTCGCGTTCACCTCTATGAAAAGCACCAGCCTCGTCCGGGGCGCAAGATGGGGCATCTTTCCGCCCTCGGATCGACGCCGCAGGAAGCGGTCGAGCGGGTGCTCGAAGCACAGTTGCTGCTGTAAAAACCAGCTGCCCGGTGTTATCGAGCTTGATAACACCACTAAGTACCTGATTTTTCAAGTGGAGGAAAAGAACTGGGGTAGGGGGGGTGCCCCTTGAGGTCGAAAACAGAACCTCCAGAGCGATTCGACTTCGCTGAGCCGTGCACTCAGCCGATTTCTTCGTTCCACCCTTCGAGGTACCTCTTCACCTCGGCCATGAACTTGCCCGCGTCGGCGCCGTCGATAATGCGGTGATCGAACCCGAGGGTCAGGTGGAGAAAGTGCCGGATGGCAATCGAATCGGTGCCGTCCTCGCTGGTCACGACAGCTGGTTCCTTGAGCAAGCCACCAACGGCAAGAATGGCGCTCTCCGGCTGATTGATGATTGGCATGCCGAACTGTTCGCCAAAGATGCCGGGATTGGTGATGGTGAAGGTGCCGGAGCCAACCTCGTCGGGTTTCAGCTTCTTGCCACGCGCGCGCTCGGCGAAATCGGCGATCGCACGAGCGATACCGAGGAAGTTCTTTTCCTCGGCTTCCCTGATCACCGGCACGATCAGACCCCAGTCCAGCGCCACGGCAATGCCGATGTTGATGTGCTGGTGATAACGGATCGCATCGCCTTCCATCGAGGCATTCACGATGGGCATCTTGCGCAGCGTGGCAATCACCGCTCGTGTGATGAACGGCATATACGTAAGCTTCACGCCGTTGCGCTGCTCGTATTTGCTCTTTTCTTTTTCGCGAAGTTTGACGATGCGGGTGAAGTCGATTTTGAAAACAGTGTGCACGTGCGGGCTCGTGCGCTTCGACTCCACCATGCGCTGCGCGATGATCGAGCGCATGCGGCTCAAGGGCACAAGCTCGCCGGGAATCGGCGCGACTGCAGGAGCAGGAGTCGCGGGTCTCGCGGTTGATGGAGCGGCTGTTGAAGCCCCGGCGCCAGCTCCGCCCTTCTCGAGATAGGCGAGGATGTCTTCTTTGGTGACGCGTCCGCCGGCCCCCGTGCCCCGCACTGCGCTCAGGTTGACGTTTTTCTCTCGCGCAATCTTCCGCACCAGGGGCGATGACCGCACGTGCTCGGATTCCGTCGCCGCAACCGGCTCGGGCTCGCGAACGCTGACTGCCGGTGCGGACGCTTTGGCAGGCGCAGGCGCCGGAGTGACGGTGGGTGCCTCACCTGCGCCACCAATCACAGCCACGACGGTATTGATCTGCACGGTTTGCCCCGCCGGAACTTTGATTTCCGTGAGCACACCGGCAGCTGGCGATGGGATCTCCGCATCGACTTTGTCGGTCGAGATTTCGAACAGTGGCTCATCGCGCTGCACCGTGTCTCCGACCTGTTTCAGCCATTTCGTGATGGTGCCTTCAAAAATCGACTCACCCATCTGCGGCATGATGACGTCCTTCCGCGGCCCTGTAGCGACGGGTTTCGTCCCAGCTACGGCTTCCAGCTTCTGTTCGGGCGCTACGGAAGATTTGCTCCCCTCGCTCTTTGGCGTTTCGGCTTTCGCGGGCGCTGGTTTTGGCGCAGGCGCGCTGGCCACCGCCGAGGCTCCGTCGCCAATTACGCCAACAACGGAATTCACCTGGACCGTCGATCCTTCCACGGCGCGAATTTCTGTCAGCACTCCCGCCGCCGGCGATGGAATCTCAGCGTCGACTTTGTCGGTGGAGATTTCGAAGAGTGGTTCGTCGCGCTGCACGGTGTCGCCCGGCTTTTTGAGCCATTTTGTGATGGTGCCCTCGAAGATCGACTCGCCCATCTGCGGCATCAGTACGTCGGTTGGCATGAATGGTTTTCTCCGCTCGCGACAGGTCTCAACAGTGCAGGTCGAATGAAACAGAACCTTCGGCGCAAAGATCGATTATAAATCCGCGTTCGCAGCCACTGGCCTCCCTGCTGCCTCTGCGTTCGGCAGCAAATCCCGCAGCGACTCGACCCACAGCACCTGATGATCGAAGACGCGGCCGAACTGCCGCGCCACGGCGTTGCGCACCACCTCCATCGCTGGAGGCAGATCCGCCTCGCGTTCGAGGCTCGTCACTTCGCGATCGGCAATGCCGCAGGGCACGATCAGGTCGAAGTCCCGCAGATCCGGATTCACGTTGAACGCAAATCCGTGCGACGTGATCCCGCGCGCGATATGAACGCCGATCGCTGCGATTTTCTTCTCCGGGATCGAAGCACCGGCGATCGTCCAGACGCCGGTTCGGCCCACGACCCGTGTCGCCTGAACGCCGAAATCGCCGCAGGCACGGATGAGCGCTTCTTCCATCAGGCGCACGTATTCCACGGCGCCCAGCCGCGGCGTAAAACTGCGCAGATCGAAGACTGGATAGCCCACCAGCTGCCCCGGCCCGTGATACGTGACGTCGCCACCGCGATTGATCTCGTGCACTTCGACTCCGCGGTACGCCAGGAATTCATCGCTGGCGAGAATGTTCGCCCGGCTGGCGTTGCGCCCCAGCGTCAGCACTGGCGGATGCTCCAGCAGCACCAGCGTATTCCCGATCCGTTCCTCGTATCGGGCATCGACCAGGCGCCTTTGCAGCTCGAGACTCTCGCCATAAGGAACGCGGCCGAGCTGGAGAAGGTTGAGGATCATGGAGTGCAGAAGTCGTAACAGAAAGTGTTACTAAATATTAATCGCCAGGCCCTCCACGCTCCCAAAGCCGTCCAGCATCGCCTCGGCCAGTGTTGGATGCGCGTGAATCGTAAACATCATCTCGTCGACTGTGGCTTCGAGTTCCATCGCCGTCACCGCTTCGGCAATGAGTTCCGTCGCCTGTGGGCCGATGATGTGAACCCCCAGAATTTCGCCAAACTTCGCGTCGGCGATCACCTTGACGAAGCCTTCATGCGAGCCAATAATCGAAGCCTTCGAGTTCGCCGAGAACGGAAACTTGCCGACCTTTACCGTGCATCCCTTCTCTTTGGCCTGCGTCTCCGTCAGACCCACGCTCCCGATCTGCGGCTCCGAGTAAGTGCATGCCGGAACACGATCGCGCCGCAACGGCCGCGCGTATTTTCCGGCGATCTTCGCCGCGACCACCATACCTGCCATCGCTCCGGTGTGGGCCAGCTGTGGCAATCCCGCCACAATGTCGCCGATCGCGTAGATGCCCGGCTCCTCCGTCTGCATCCACTCATTGACCTTGATGAATCCGCGTTCCGGCTTGATCTTCGTAGTGTCCAGCCCGATGTTCTCGGTTCGCGCCCCACGGCCCACAGCCACCAGAACTTTCTCAGCTTCCTTCTCCACTTTCTTTCCATCGGACGCGGTGAACGTCACTTTGGCCCCGGTTTTTGTTTTTTCGATCTTCTCGACCCTGGCCCCGACGTTGATGTCGATGCCGCGCTTCCTGAACACGCGCGATAGTTCTTTGCTGACATCTTCGTCCTCGTTGGGCACCACGCGCGGCAGAAACTCGATGATGCCGATCTCCGCACCAAAGCTGCGGAAGATCGAACCGAACTCGACGCCCACCGCTCCAGCGCCGATGATCGCCAGCGATTTCGGAATCTGCTTCATAGAGAGAATCTCTATATTGGTCAGGATGGTGTCGTCGGCTGTGAGGCCCGGCAGGAGCTTCGCATCCGATCCGGTCGCCAGGATCACATTCTTTGCCTGCACGCTCACTGCGCCTTTTCCCTCTACGGCGATCGTCAGCACGCCGTTCTTCGCTGGTCCCGTCAGCTTTCCGAATCCGGAAATCACCGTGACCTTGTTCTTCCTCATCAGGAAGTCGAGGCCCTTCGTGTGCTTCGTGACGATCTGATTCTTGCGGTCGAGGACCGCCTGCCAGTTCACCCGGCCCTCGCCCAGGCCCTCGATCCCGTATTCCTTCGCGTGCTTCAGATAGTCGTAGACCTCGGCATTGAACAGCAGCGACTTGGTGGGAATGCAGCCCACATGCAGGCACGTGCCACCCAGTTTCTCGGACTTCTCAATCAGCGCGACCTTCAGGCGATATTGCCCGGCCCGAATGGCCGCGGTGTAACCCGCAGGACCGCCGCCGAGAATTGCAACGTCGTAGATCGTTTCTGCCAAGGAAGGCTCCGTTCAGGGAAAGGTTAAGATCGCGATTAGAGCGCCGAAGTGCTGGAATAGTGGCGCACTCGCCTGCCCAAACATTCCATTTTACGCAGGGCATTGATCCGAAAGATGCGGCCGCGACTGGAAAGATGCAGACTGCCGTATTTGAGGAAGGGCTCTGCGGCGCGGGAGCGAGACTACGCTGCCTACTCCAGCACTTTGGCCGCTTCCTGCGCGAAGTAGGTCACAATGAACCCCGCGCCCGCGCGCCGAATCGACAGCAGCGTCTCCATCATGGCGCGCTGCGGCTCCAGCCAACCACGCCCGAACGCCGCCTGCAGCATGGAGTATTCCCCGGACACCTGATACGCGCCAATCGGTACATCGAAGCGCTCCTGCGCCGCGCGGATCACATCGAGATACGGCATCGCCGGCTTCATCAGGATCATATCGGCGCCCTCCTCGAGATCCAGTTCGATCTCCCGCATCGCCTCGCGCAGGTTCGCCCCGTCCATCTGATAGCTGCGCCGGTCGCCAAAGTGAGGCGCCGAGTTCGCTGCCTCGCGAAACGGTCCATAGAACGCCGACGCAAACTTCGCGGCATATGAGAGGATCGGCGTCTGTTCGAATCCCTCCTCATCGAGCTCGTCGCGGATCGCGGCCACGCGGCCGTCCATCATGTCGCTGGGCGCCACCACGTCTGCCCCGGCGCGCGCCAGCGAAACACCGGCCCTGGCCAGCAACTCCAGCGTCGCATCGTTCTCGATTTCGTATTCGTCGCCTGTCTGCTTCACAATGCCGCAATGGCCGTGAGACGTGTACTCGCACAGGCAAACGTCCGCGATCAGCACCAACTTCTTCGCCACGCTCGAACCCTTGAGCGCCCGCAAGCCACGCTGCACGATGCCGTCGTCGGCCCAGGCGCCGGTCGCCTGCTCATCTTTAGTTTCCGGAAGGCCGAAGAGCAAAAGGCCGCCGATGCCGAACGCAGCAGCGGTTTCAGCTTCCTTCACCGCCTCATCGATGGAGAAATTAAACACCCCTGGCATCGACTCCACCGGCCGTCGAACACCCTCGCCTGGACAAAGAAACAGCGGCAGAATGAGCGCGCTCGGATCCAGATGCGTCTCGCGCACCATGGCGCGCAACGGCTCGTTGCGTCGCAGACGGCGCATCCGGGTGATGGGAAATTCCATGGAGCCATTGTAAGGCTCAGAGCGTCGCGATCTGGTCGTACTCCTGTCCTGACGCGCCTGGCAGCAGCACCCACAGCGTGTAGATGGAGAGCGCGGTTCCGATGAGCGGCCGGATCAGCGTCAGAAAGGCCGTCACCAGCGCGAGAGCGCGGGCCCATGGTTCGCGTCGCAGCAGCGCGATGCCCGTCACCAGGCACAGCACGGCACGCACGATCAGGATGGTGGTGATGATGGGAACCAGCCAGGGCAGACCGGCGAACGGAAACCTGTAAAAGCCGTCGAACCCATGCCCAAAGGGCGATACAAAGTCGTGAAACACGCCGGACAGGATTCCCACGGCGACGAACCAGTTCAGCAGAGTCCAGCCGGCATAGGCGATCCAGAGGATGCCGAGCGTGTGAACGTGACGATGGACGCGGTTCCACGTCCACGGCGGCAGCGTGCAGGTCGCAATGGGGGTCGTTTGGCGGCCGCATCTCGGGCAGAACGGCTGATAAGGATCGATGGGCTGACCACATGCGCTGCAGAACATGGTTCGCACCTCCCGAAGAAGGACACTGAACAATACGCAGGCGGACAGCGTCCGGTTCCGGACAAATGATGCTGAATCGCCGAAGATACTGGCGGCCCGAGTCGTCTGGGATAATCTGTTGTTTGGCTGCTGCGGGCCGTTTTGGCCCGTTTTGCAGGCTGGAGCTTGTGGGAGAAGTGCATGTCGTGGTTCAGGCGCGAAGACAACAGGATTGAGTCCGGAGAAAACCGGGTGCGCACCGAAGGCCTGTGGACGAAGTGTGAAGGTTGCGGGCAGGCGCTGTGGAACGCCGATCTGGATGCGAACCTCCAGGTTTGCCCGAAGTGCGGCCGGCACGGCCGGATCAGCGCGCAGGCCCGCATTGCCAGCCTGCTGGAACCTGGCTTCGAGTGGCTCGACGGCAACCTGAGGTCGACGGACCCGCTGGAGTTCACCGACCTGAAGCCGTACAAGGAAAAACTGGCCAAAGCACGGGCGCAAACCGGCCTGAACGACGCCATCGTCAACGTGAGAGGGTTCCTGGGGCCGCATCGCGTGGTGCTGAGCGTGATCGAGTACAGCTTCATTGGCGGCAGCATGGGCGCTGTGATGGGCGAGACGATCGCGCGAGCGATCGATCGAGCCCACGACGACCGGCAGCCGCTGATCACGATCGCCGCATCCGGCGGAGCGCGGATGATGGAAGGCATCGTGAGCCTGATGCAGCTGGCCAAAGTTTCGGCGGCGCTGGCGCGGCTGGACGATGCCGGCGTTCCCTTCATCTCGGTGCTGACGGATCCGACCACAGGCGGCGTGACGGCCAGCTTTGCCATGCTGGGCGACCTGAATATCGCCGAGCCGGGAGCGCTGATCGGCTTTGCCGGGCCTCGCGTCATCGAGCAAACCATCCGGCAAAAGCTGCCGGAAGGATTCCAGCGGTCGGAGTTCCTGCTGCAGCACGGCTTCCTCGACGCCATCGTGACTCGGCAGGAGATGAAGCCGTATCTGATTCGGGCGCTCGACTTCATGGGATTGCCGGACCGCCAGCAAAAAGCCAGCTAGCGGCCAGCGAACGGCGAGCGACAATCCAGCGAACAAAGAGCAAAAAGCGACGCAGTCAGCGAGAAGCGGTGAGCAGCGTTCATGGGGTGCTACCCCCCAGGGGGGTGGGGCTCTGGCATCTGGCTGTTTTCAGGGGGTTTGTAAAGTTATCAAGTTTGATAACCCCCCTGGCAGGGCTGATGTTGATTGGGGTCGCGGCCGAGTGTGAATCATACTCGGCCGAGTTGCGGTGAGGGACGCCGGAGGCCGGAAGCTGGAAGCAGGAAGCTGGAAGCATGCCTGAATGTTTCTCCCTTCCCGAACAGAAAAGGCCGCCCAAAAGGCAGCCTTTTTTTCTTTTTCTATCCTAAGTTCAGAATATCAGGTTTGAAGGGGTAAGTCGGCCAACTTTTTTGAGGTGTTTTGGCGGGTAAGCCGTGTGGAATCAGAAGCCATTACTTTGGTGAGGTGGTGGAAACTTGACAGGACTGGCCGTCCGGGCGGACGCGCTTCGCGCAGCGGCCTCAGCGGAACATGCGGGGGTCGTAACGGAAGGACTTAGGAGGGAGAATCTGGACGCGGGCGAATGCGGTATGGGCGGGGTTGAGCAGGAGATTCCAGTCACCGTCGACGACGGCCGAGGGGACCCTGAGGGCCAGAGAGCGGCCGCTGGCGGCCCAGGCGGAACCGAGATCGCGGCAGGTTTGGTTGTTGAGGCTACGCCAGCCGGAAGGAAGGAGGCTGAGGTCGAGGGACTCGATGAGCGCATCGGGGACGGAGGCTTCGGCGATAAGAAGGTCGTCAGGAGCCTCGTTGGGCTGGAGATTGACGAAGAACTCGAGGGCGGCGAGGGCGCGCGAGGAGGAGGCGTAGACCATCGCGACTCCCAGGTGATTCCAGCGGCCGGCAGCGTGAAGGCCGCCGACGCCGGTGAATGCAGTGGAGCGGAAGCGGCGAGGAAAAAGT
>JASHPM010000432.1 GCA_030038115.1 Acidobacteriaceae bacterium
GGAGACGGGGAGGGGGGCGTTTGTCGTTGACGATCGGAGGGCCGGAGGCTTCCACTTCTTGCTGTGGGGTGAACCTCGCTGGGGGGCGGCGGGTGGGTGGATCTGGCCGGGAACATGGGAAGGTGGGGTGAACCTGGCTGGAGCGCAACGGGGGGTGGGGTGAACCTGGCCGGGGCGGGCGAGCCGGTCTGACCGCAGATCCTCTTCGCCGGCAGGAAATCTCTACTTCCCGAGGTCTTCCGGCAGGAAATCTCTACTTCCCGAGGTCTTCAAATTTTACGTTCAGGATCGGATAGTGTTGCCAGTCTTTGTAGTCAAAGTGCCACCACTCGGTGGCATAGACTTTGAAACCTTGCTTCTCCATGACCTGACGCAGCAGGGCGCGGCGGGCACGCTCATCGGCGGTACCCCCGGCATAGTTGGGATAAGCGCGCTCGGTCATTTCGTCATAACCGCTGGGCATCTTCACTTCTTTGCCTGTAGCCAGATCGTATAAAGACAGGTCGACGGCGCATCCGCGATTGTGTCTGGAGCCGGTGGCCGGATTGGCGACGAAAATCTTTTTGTCATCGGGAGTAGCGTCCCAGAACATCTTCGTGACGTACCAGGGGCGGTAACCATCGTGAATGATCAGGCCATATCCGAGAGCGCGGAGCTGATGGTGGGCGCGGAGCAGCGCCTCAGCCGCGGGCCGCTGCAGAAAGGCGCGCGCCTGGGTGTACACGGGAACACCCAGAAAATTGTTGGAGGTGGCGTAGCGAATGTCGAGCTTGATGGTTGGATCAAGTTTGACCAGTTCCACCAGATCAGGCTGGCGGAATTTTCCGTGCTCCTGGGGCGGCTGGGCCCGGACCGCCTCGGCACGCAGCTCCTCCACGGGCCGCAGGGGCGTGATACGGAAGCTGACCTCCTGCCCCAGGCTGAATTGCACAAGGAAGAGAAGACAGAACAGGCGATAAAGAGGAGATTTCATAGATTTCACAACAACTATATATACAGCCCATCGGGAAGAGCGGATGCGATTCAGAGGGGAGACGGCGGCGACGGCATTTCCCGATCCACCATGGCCGTGTATCGGCCCGATTCGAGTCTGGAATGGGACTATCGCCGAGCCACTGTGGAGCAGGTTTATGCGGCCGTACAGCGCTTGCTGATGACGAGGGCGCGCAGCGCGGTGCATGGAACAGCGCGATGAAACTTCGGTTATGATGCTTCCATCGATTTGGCCGAGAGCGAGCGGAGGATGCGGCAGAACCCCACGCCTGCCGCGCAGTGCGGGCAAGTTAACAAGCGCGCATCAGGGCCCGGAGATCGTGCGCAGATGGGCGGGTGGTTGGAAGACACGGGAAACTGGCTCCTCCCATGGGTGCGGCGCGGGGCGGAGCGCGCGCGCTGGCTGCTGGTGTGCTGTTGGCTGACCGCGCCGTGGGTGTTTTCCCAGGATCAGGCGTCCGGGAGCGCGGAGACAACGGCCCTGCACACGCCTCCGCCGGCGAGCGCTTTTGCGGGCGATGCGGCCTGCGCGAGCTGCCATGAAAAAGAGGCCGCAGAGTATTTGTTGAGCCCGCACCATCTGGACTCGGCGGCGGCGACGGCGAAGACGATTCTGGGCAACTTCACACCGGGCAAAAATGTGGTGCGCACGGGGAATCCGGAGCTGATCTTCGCGATGATCGCGGCGAAGGACGGATTCTTTCAGAGCGCGGTGAACATTGCCGATGCCAACAACCCGAAGGGGATGGCGGAACGCTTCGACATTGTGGTGGGGTCGGGGCGAAGAGGGCAAACGTATCTCTACTGGAAGGACAATGCGCTGTTCGAGCTGCCCATTTCGTACTGGACGCGGACGCACGAGTGGATCAACAGCCCGGGATATCCGGATGGCGAGGTGCACTTTAACCGGCCGATTATTCCGCGCTGCCTGGAGTGCCACGCGACGTGGTTCGAGGCAGAGGGGCCACCGAATCTGTTTGCGCGCGACAGCATGATGCTGGGGATCGGCTGCGAAAAGTGCCACGGGCCGGGGCGGGAACATGTGGAGCGGGAGCGTTCGGCGCATCCTCCGGCAGCGGGTTCGGCGGAAGTGGCGATTGTGAACCCGGCGCGGCTGAGCCACGAGCGGCAGATGGATGTGTGCGCGCTGTGCCACGCGGGGGTGGGGGATCCGATCGAGCCGCCGCTGTCGTGGCGGCCCGGCGATGTGCTGGCGGACTACCTGAAGATCACGCCGCCGCCGCCGGACCAGCCGGTGGATGTGCACGGCAATCAGGTGAACGCGCTGGAGCGCAGCAAGTGCTACACGTCGGGGAAGCTGAGCTGCTCGACGTGCCATAACGTGCATGAGAAGCAGCAGAATGTGGATGCATTTTCGACGCATTGCCTCGGGTGCCACGAGGTGAAGGCGTGCGGACGGTACCGGCAGATGGGGGAAGCGATTCGGACGAAGTGCGTGGAGTGCCACATGCCGGAGGGGAAATCGCAGGGGCTGCACTCGGATACGGAGGGGCAGATGCTGCGGGCGCAGCTGCGCGCGCATCGGATTGCGATTTATCCGGAGGCGGGGCTGGGGAGGTAGGGGGGCGGAGCGGGGCGTGGGCCGTGAGGGGCGAGTCCGAACGGAATGCAGTTCCTGCGTTGTGGGGATGCTAACTTTTGCGAAAAGGGGCACTATTAGAGGTATGGCGAGTGGCGAGACCCAGGTTCCGAGCCTTCCCGAAGGCCTTATGGCCGAGATCGAGAGGATCGCGCGTGAGCAGGACCGCAGCGTAGGCGAGGTTCTGGCTGAGGCTGTGGATCGCTACGTAAAGGATCAGCAGTGGGAAGCCGTGAAGCGGTATGGCCGAGCCAAGGCAAGCGAACGCGGGCTTAGCGAAGCCGACGTGCCGCGGCTGATTTCGGAATTCCGCAACGAACGCGGCCGCTAAGTGCTTTCGGTCACCGCAGACACCAACATTTATGTTTCCGCGCTGAATTTCGGCGGGCCTCCCGATAAATTGCTGGATCTCGCACGGGCGGGTGAGATTCGGCTTGCCATCTCGGATGAGATCCGGGAAGAGGTCGTTCGTATTTTGCAGTTGAAGTTCGGCTGGAGTGACGAGGCGATTGGGGTCGCGAGGGAGCGGATCAGCGACTTCACGGAGCATGTGTATCCGCTGCAGGTTGTGCGGGTGGTGGAAGAAGACCCGAGCGATAACCGCATTCTTGAATGCGCGCAGGCTGCCAAGTCAGAGTACATTGTGACCGGCGACAAGCATTTACTGAAGTTGGGGCGCTTCGGAGACGCGAGGATCGTCAGACCCGCGGAGTTTTTGGAGATTCAGTCGCTGCGGGAGTGAAAGCGCACAGGCGGGCACCTCAGTACATCGGATTGCAGGGACGGCGCGTGCCGGCACAGCGCACGCGCGAGCCAAACCTGGAAGGGCGGGGGTTCGGTCGCGTCCTCGTGCCAGGAACTGGCGCGCGGGGCGACCGAACCAAGGAAGGCGCTTCTCCACCCCCGCGTGCCAAAAGCGGCACGCGGGGGACCCCGGTTCGCGCTACTTCTTTTGGGCGCGACTGAAGTCGGGCCCTGATACGAGACTCATCGCGGTGATTCCACAAGCTTCCATTTCACGCGCTGGCAAACGGACAGTTCGAGGGCCTCGCGCTGGGGTAACTGCCGGCTAAAACCCTTTGAGGTACCGCACTGCCAGCCAGACGGTGTGAAGGGCATCCAGTATGGCTCCCACCCCGGCCGCTATGATCCACCACTTGAGGTTTGAGCTATCGACCCATGACCGGAAGATTTCGCTAATTCTTTGGAATTCGTCGGGGGTCAAGCGAGGGGGCTGGTAAGCGCCGCCTCTCTTCCTGGCCCCGCCCCCCAGGCTGGGATTAACGGACATTTTGTGTCACTCGGACAATCACGCGTCCCGTCGGGTGCTTCGATCCTGTTTTCATGAAAATCGCTCTCATTTCAGTTCGGATTTACGACCAGGAGCCATGCCCGCCTCAGTGGGCTGCTGGCAGCCTCGTTATGGAATCGCCGCCGTGTAGACGTTCGAGGGCGCGCTTTCCACTCCCGACGCATCTACGCTCGTGACTTTGTAGTTGTACGTGGACCCGCTCACTGCCGTGGTGTCGGTGAACGAGGTGGGCGTATTCACCGACGGAGGAGAGCGTCAGGCTGGACCGTAAAGAACGCGCCGAACGACCCAGCCGGAACTGTAACCGTGGCCGGCATCGATAGCGCAGCTTTGAAATTCTGATCGTTGATCCGTTTTGCGTCCAGCTGGACGGAATGCCACCGGGAATCCCTGACCAGCAATCGTGAATCCCGCCCCGGCCGTCGGAGCAGGATGGGGCACCCGGATTCGTTATCTGCCGCTGGTGTCTTCGCCGACTTTGAGGACGGCGAGGAAAGCACGGCGGGGAGCGGCGCGTGCGGGCGCAGCGCACGCGCGAGCCAAACCGGGGCGAAGGACGTGCTCGGGGGGTGGTTCGGGAATGGAGGCGCGAGGGCGGAGCGGAGACCGATGCGTGCCGAGGAAGCAAAGCACGTCCGAGACCAGATTTGGCGAAAGCCCCCGCTGAAATAAAAAACAAAG
>JASHPM010000433.1 GCA_030038115.1 Acidobacteriaceae bacterium
AGATGGCGGTTCTCGAAGTGCTCCACGATGCGCAGCGCATGCAGATTGTGGTCGAAGCGCAGCCCGTGCTGCTCGAGCGCCTCATCCAGAGCCCGCTCCCCGGCGTGCCCAAAGGGCGGATGCCCGATGTCGTGCGCCAGCGCCAGCGCCTCGGTCAAATCTTCGTTCAGTCCCAGCGCACGCGCGATGGTACGCGCGATCTGCGCCACTTCCATGGTGTGCGTCAGGCGGCTGCGGAAATGATCGGAGCCGCGATGCGTGAAGACCTGCGTCTTGCCGGCCAGCCTGCGAAAGGCCCGGGAGTGGATGATGCGTCCGCAGTCGCGCTGAAAAGGAGAGCGGTAAGGATGGTCCGGCTCCGGAAATTCGCGTTGCGCAAGAGGCCCCTGCTCCGGAACCGCGCACGCTGCCGGCAAGGCCGTGGGTGCTGGCATGGGATTAGTGTAGCTTTGACACTGCTGTCCGGTTGGCGGAGACTTGGAGAAGAGTAGTTGATGGCCAGGGAGGGCGTGATGGAACCCGACGCCGCAGAGCAAAGACACCAGGCTCACATGCTGCTCGACGCTGTGCCGGATAGCAAGATTCCGGCCGTGCGCAGTTTGCTGGAAACGATTGTCGATCCTCTCGCGCGCGCTCTTGCGAACGCGCCTCTGGACGACGAGCCGATCGGCGAGGAGACGGCCCGAGAGCTTGACGCCGCTCGTGCCTCGCTTGATCGCGGGGAGGGGATTCCACACGAGGAGATCCTGAAAGAATTCGGTTTGACGTGGGAAGACTGGGATCGCATGGGCCAGACTCGGCTCGACGCATCACGACCGACGACGCCCAAATAGTTTCTTGACAGGATTCTTGAGCTCTTTGCAGAATATGTATTGATATCGGGCGACTGCCTCCCTGATTTGGGACAAGCATGGCTCGAAGCCGCGAGATGGCTTCGGGCCATTTCACTTTTACAGTCCCAGACAATAGGAGGATAAGAATCATGGCATGGCGCAAAGGATTCGCATGGACCGACCGCGCTAAAGCTCAACTGCGAGCGATTGACCAGCAAACTGCGCTGCGCATCCTTCACTCACTGACTCGCCTGGCCCAAACGGGAGAAGGAGATGTAAAGCAGTTGCATGACAGCGACCCACCCGAATACCGCCTCCGAGTCGGTGACTATCGCGTTTTCTTTCGCTACCGCGATGACGGCATACAAGTGGAAGCGGTGAAACACCGCCGCGAAGCTTACCGCTGATTTTTTTTGCCCTATTCCGGCTTGCCGCCGGTTTGCGGGCTCCCGGATTCCCGCGCCAGCCGCACCCGCGCGCTGTCCAGCTTCTTCTGCACCTTACCCACGTCGCCCGCTTCCATGTCGGCATCCACGGTGTGCGTGTACTCATTCAGGGAAAGCTCCCATTGCGCCGCCGCCAGCTTCAGGCGCCCGGTCTTCTCGTAGACGTCGCCCAGATGGTCATGCACGGTGGGATCGTTGGCGCCCCGCGAGATGGCGCGCTGCAGATTGTCCTCGGCCTGCGCATATTGCCCCAGCCGGAAATACGCCCAGCCCAGCGAGTCCAGATACGCATAGTTGGTCGGCTCCAGCTGTACCGCCTTGCGGATCATGGTCAGCGCCTCATCCAGCTTCACGCCGCGATCGGCCAGCATGAATCCGAAATTATTCAGCGTCAGGGCATTGTCCGGATCCACCGCCAGCACCTTGCGGAAGTCCGCCTCCGCCTCGTCGTACCGCTTCGCCCGGTCCGCCATCATCGCCCGGTCGAACAGCACCATGGTCTGGTCGTCTTTCTTCGCAGCCTGCTTATCGGCCGCATCCAGTGTGTCCGATGCCTCCTTCCACTTGCGCAGATCGGTATAAATCTGCGCCAGCTGGAAGTAGATCTCCATGTTCTTCGGATCGCTCTCGAGCAGGCTCTTCGCCATAGCCAGCCCCTCGTCCACATGACCCGTATCGGCCAGTTGCCGCGCCAGGGTCAGCTTCGCGTCCGCGTTCTTCGGCAGCTTGTCCACCGCTGTCCGCGCTACCGCCACAGCCTTGTCGTAGTCGTGCGCCTCGCGCCAGGTTTCCACTTCCTGGTCGTAGGCCTGGGCCTGCAGATCGCCCCCCAGGCTCGCCATCATCTCGTAGGTCGCAACCGCCTGATCCGGACGGCTCTGTTCCCGGTATACCTCGGCCAGATGCACCAGCACGGTCGCGTAATTGCCCTTTTCCTCGTCGGAGTACTGCCCGCTGGGGTGCTCCGTGGCCGTCACCAGCTGCTCGTAGACCTTCGCCGCGTCGTCCAGGCGTCCCAGCGCGTCGTCGATCATGCCTTCATGGAACTGCACATCCAGGGAATCCGACGCCAGTTCCCGCGCCTTTTTCACGGCAGCCAGCGCATCGTCGAACTTGCCGTCGTGTTCATCGATCTCCGCAATTTGCAGCTGCGCTTCCGCGTCGCTGGGATCCCCGGCTGCGATGTCTTTCCAGGCCTGCAGCGCCTGGTCCATCTGGTTATCCGCCTGCAGATCCGTCGCCAGCTTCCGCTCCGTATCCAGGTCGTCGGGCTCCAGGTCCAGCGCCTTTCTGTAAGCCGCAATCGCGTCCTTCACATCCTTTTGCTGGTCGTACGTCTTGCCCAGCTGAGACTCGGTGCGCGACGTCTGATCGTCGTCCGGCAGCGCCTTCAGAACGTCGATGGAACGCTTCGTGTCCCCCATATCGGCATAGAACTGGCTCGCGATCAACGCCGTCTCTTCCGATCCCGGATCGATTTTGCGGGCCGCGGACAACTGCTCTTCGGCCTGCGCGGATTCGTGATCCGCCGCGTACAGCCGCGCCAGCATCAAATGGTCCTCGGGGTTGCTCGGCTCCAGCTGCACGATCTTCTGAAACTCGCCGATGGCCAGCTTCAGCATCTGCCCGGAGACTTCCTGCTGCTGATTGTCGCCCAGCGAACGCAGGTAGACATCGGCCAGCAGCCGGTGCGCTTCCAGATCGTTCGGATCCTGTTTAATGCGGTCCTGCGCGGCCACCACCGCCTCGCGAATCCGTCCCGTCCTGAAATAAAGCTCGGCCAGGTGGCCGTTCAGATACTGCGAGGTGGGATCGGCGTTGAGCGCCATCTTGTACTCTTCGATCGCCCGGTTGGCATACTCGCTGCGCCCAAAGGTTGTCGCCATCTCCTCGTATTCGTGCGCCAGCATGAAGTGGAAGTAGGCGCTCGCCGTATCCGGAGTCGTGATCCCGGGGGTGTCGGTGAAATTGCCCGCGCGCGCCGTTCCCTTCAGCGCAGCCGACTTCGATCCCCCCGGCGCCGCTTGCGCCTGATTCGGGTTTTGCGCGTCCGCGGTCAGCGCGAGAGTGGCGGAAATGCCCAGGAGCAGGACGAGGCGGGAGACATTCTTCATGGATCGGGGTTTTCCTGTTCCGGACTGTCCGCCAGGAAAAACCGTGACCCTGGCTGAACGCGAACAACGGCACTCCCCTGTCCGGCGGGGCGCCGCACTTGTAGGACGATTGTAACCTGCATTGGGATGCAGGTTTTCCGGTTTTGCATCCCCCATTGGTGGAGGGGGGATTACGCTCGGATCCGTATCGGTCATCACTATCAATATTCACTGCGCCGGGTCAGGTCCAGCACCGCAAACAGGATTACCGCTACCAGCGCGTTGACCACCGCCCGGATCAATTCGTGGAGTCCGTGCCAGGCCAGCGGTTGGCCCAGCATGTGGCGCTGCAGCAGCCACAGAATGGCCGTCTGCACCAGCGTAAAGCAGAAGGTCAGCAGCAGCCGCGTCCCATGGTTCTCCGTATCCACACGAACACCCAGAGAAGCCGCCATATACGCGACGACGCCTTTGGAAATGCCGAAAATGCCCAGCGCGTGGTGGGTCAGCGCGTCCTGCGCGATGCCGATCACGGTCCCCACCAGCGTGGCGCTCACCGGTTCCCGCTGCGTAATGGCGTAATAAATCGTCACCAGCAGCGGCAAATCGATCAGGTCGAACCGGGTAAAGTGCAGCGAAAGCAGCGACTGCAGGCCCAGCGCCAGCAGAGGCACCACGACATAGATCACCAGCGGGAAGGACTTCGCTCCCA
>JASHPM010000056.1 GCA_030038115.1 Acidobacteriaceae bacterium
AGGTGTCGACCAGGATCAAGCGCGTCTCCTGCGCCTTTTGGACGGGTGGGCTGGTTGGTCCTCGCGCATGGCTGCAAGACTGCCCCTCCAGAGACCTTCGCCAAAGAAGGAAGGGATGCGCTGGATGCGGCGGACACGCAGGACCTCAGCCAGGGCAAGATTGACGGCCGCCGACCAGGTTTTGGCCTGCAGCACTCTTGTGGCTTCGTCGAGCAGTTGCGCATCCAACACAAGATTTGTACGTTTCATGTGTATAGTATGCCACAGAGTACAGAGCAACAGAATGGCGCTTAGCGGCAGGAGGGGGCGGTGCGTAGTCCGCAGCGCCTGACGCGGCCGGGTGTCAGGAAATCTCGAAGATGTTTTCGGTTTTGGCGGCCTGGGTGAGGGCGCGAGCGGCGAGGTGACTGGCGATAGCGTAGAACTGCGCAGCGTGAGGTGAGTCGGGTCCGGCGAGAGCCACGGGGACGCCGGTGTCGCCGCCGTGGCGAATTTCCGGAACGAGCTCGACGGAGCCGAGGAAGGGGATGTTGAACTGCTTCGCGGTGCGCTCGGCGCCCCCGCGGGAAAAGATGTCGATTTCCTGGTGGCAGTGGGGGCAGGTGAAGTGCGACATGTTCTCGACGATGCCGAGGACTTCGACATTGACCTGGTGAAACATTTCGAGAGCCTTGCGCGCGTCCTGCAGGGCAACATCGGAAGGAGTGGAGACGACGACTGCGCCGGTGAGGGGGACGGTTTGCACGAGGGAGATGACGACATCGCCGGTGCCGGGCGGGAGATCGACGAGGAGGATGTCGAGCTCGCCCCATTCAACCTGCTGGAGGAACTGGCGGATGATCTGGTGGAGCATGGGGCCGCGCATGACGAGGGGCTTGTCACCGGGGGAGATGAAGCCGACGGAGATGACTTTGATGCCATGGGCGAGGTTGGGCTCGATCTGATTGTTGGCGAGGACGCGCGGCTGGCGCGTGGTGCCGAGCATGAGGGGGACGTTGGGGCCGTAGACGTCGGCATCGATGAGGCCAGTACGATGGCCAAGCTGGGCGAGGGCGATGGCGAGATTGACGGCGATGGTGGTTTTGCCGACGCCGCCTTTGCCGGATCCGATGGCAACGATGGATTTGACTCCAGGGAGCGCAGTGGGCGGTGGCGGGGTGGGCGGATGAGCCATGTTTTTAGGGTACAGGGTGCAGGGCGCAGCGGGTAGAGTGCTCAGGATGGAGGGTCGTGTTTGTCGCGGTCGGTAACGGTGGTGAGGGCGGCAAGCTTTTCGGCGAGGGCGGAGGTGAGGGCGTTTTCGGGGCAGCGCCAGCTCCAGTTGCCGGTAGGGTGAGAAGGAACATTCATGCGGGCATCGCTCGATAGGTCGAGGATGTCCTGCACGGGATAAAGGGCAAGGTCGGCGACGGAGGATGCAGTGGCGCGGATGAGGGGCCAGACGACGTCGTCGCCGTCGATTTCGAGATAGGCCTGGACGGCGGCCCTTTCGGTTGGCGATGCGCCGTGTTCCCACCAGCCACGGGTGGTGTCATTATCGTGGGTTCCGGTATAGGCCACTGTGTTGGTGACAAATCGATGAGGGAGGTGGATGTGGGCGCCGCGGCTGGAGAATCCAAACTGCAGCACTCTCATACCGGGAAGATGGAACTGTTCACGTAACGCATCAACTTCTTTGGTGATGAGGCCGAGGTCCTCGGCGATGAACGGCAGGTCGCCGAGCGCGTCGTGGAGCTTTTGAAAGAGCGCGACGCCGGGAGCTTTGACCCATTGGCCGTTGACGGCGGTTTCGTCCTGCGCGGGGATGGCCCAGTAGGCTTCGAAGCCGCGGAAGTGATCGAGACGGATAACGTCGTAGAGGATTTGGGCGCGGCGGATGCGATCGATCCACCAGGCGAAGCCGGATTGGCGGAGGACGTCCCACCTGTAGAGAGGATTGCCCCAGCGCTGGCCCGTGGTGGAAAAGTAATCGGGTGGGACGCCGGCGACGCGAATGGGCGAAAGGTTCTTGTCGAGTTCGAAGAGCTCGGGGTGGGTCCAGACGTCGGCCGAGTCGTAGTTGACGAAGATGGCTATGTCGCCAATGAAGCGGATGTCGCGGGCGGCACACCAGGCGCGGAGGGCGCTCCACTGTTGATCGAAGGCGAACTGGAGAGCCTGGGCGACGGCGAGCGATTCGCCGAGTTCGAGGCGGAGGCGATCGAGCGTGGCGGGATCGCGATGCTTGATGCCGGTGGGCCAGTCGTTCCAGGAGGCGTAATCGAATTGGCGGCGGAGGACGGTGTAGAGGGCCCAGTCGTTGAGCCAGGCGGCATTTTCGCGGCAGTAGGCTTCGAAGCGGGACCATTCTTCAGCATCGTGGTTGTGAAGAAAATTGCGGGCGGCTTCTTCGAGGAGGGGGAGTTTTTGTGCAGTGACCTGTTCGTGGTCGATGGGACCCGAGGGGCCGGGGAGCGAGGCGAGACGGTCGTGATGGATCCAGCCACGGTCGGCGAGATTCTCGAGCGAGATGAGGAGGGGGTTGCCGGCGAAGGCGGAGAGCGCGGCGTAAGGGGAATTGCCGTAGCCGGTGGGGCCGAGGGGCAGAACCTGCCAGAGACGCTGCTTTGACGCGGCGAGGAAGTCGGCGAAAGTGTAAGCGGCGGGTCCGAGGTCGCCGATGCCGCCGAACGAAGGCAGAGACGCGATGTGCAGCAGGAGTCCCGAGGAGCGCGCAAAGGGCATGAAGAATCCTGTTCAGGGAATAGTGTGCAACGAAAAGCCCGCGTGTCACGAAAGATTCGAATGACGCGGGCCCCTGTTGTTTAGACGCGCCGGGGCTTCAGAGGGCCAGGGTCATGGTTTCGGGTCTATCTTCATTCTGCGCCGCTACGGCCCGACTGAACAGTTTACGGGACTCGAAAATCCTCGCTCAGGGGTTGAACTCCTGTTCAAAAGTGCAATCTGTGCGGCACGGCTGAACGGCCATATCCCTTCAAACGGCACCGTTGGCGCGCTCGGGACGGCAATGCGGGATGCAAGCAACGAGAAGATCTGATCCGCGCCTTTCCCAAAACGGGATTGGAGGGTACTTTGGAGCGGGAGCAAGGTCGTTTTGTCTGGACGTGTGGATGACAGAAAGCGCACGTTTCTTGCTGTTGGGTGAACCTGGCAGCGCCTAGTGCGGGAGACTTCGCAGATTCTCCGGACAAGGTTGCCCTGAGAAATTTGCGGAAAAACTCTCAGGCAACATTCTCCGGAGGAATTTCCGAAAACTCTCAGGCAACATTGTGCGGCAACTTATGTGCCGCTGAGCGGGCCGCCGGGCTGCTGCATTTTGCGGTTGAGGAGGACGCGGTCGGCCTTCTCGTAGCTGTTGACCACGCTGGAGACGAAGACTTCGTACATCTGATCGCGACGCTGGTTGAGGAGGGTGTCGCGGGTAGAGTCGAAGTTTTTGGCCAGGTCGTCGGCAGAGGGTTCCTGCTTATCGACGATTTTGGCGACGACGCCGGTGGTTCCGTTGTTGATGGCGTTGCTGATCTGACCGACATTGAGATCGAAGAGAGCAGGCGCGGCCTGGGCGAGGGAGCCGACGTCGGGAACCTGCTGATCGCGGCCCACGAGGTCACTGGTCTTAATGGTGGCGCCGACTTCTTTGGCGGCTTTGGCCAGGTCGTGCTCGGCGTGGGCGCGGTCGGCGAGCTCATTGGTTTTGCGCGCGAGCAGGGAAGTGACCTGCTGATCGCGGAAATCGTCGAGGATATGCGATTTGTACTCGTCAAACGTGGGGGTGTGCGCGGGCTTTGCATCGGTGACCGCAAAGACGGCGAAGCTGTTGTCGCCGGTGGAGGCCACCTGCACGGGTCCGCCGGGTTTGGTGGCGAAGGCCGCGGTAAGGACTTTGGAGCTGTCGCTCATGCCGGGGAGAGTGGCGCCGGTGGCGACGTAGTCG
>JASHPM010000434.1 GCA_030038115.1 Acidobacteriaceae bacterium
CTTGTAGCTGGCGCGGCAGATTTCAGGGCGCGTTGGGAGCTGAAGCCGACTTTGCCGCCTATACGAAGGGTTGCACCCCTCGGCGTCAAGGTCGCCGCCTACGGTTTGCTTCGCAAAAGCGCTGGCGCACTTCGGCTCTCTTGACACCTCACCCCACGTTTTCTTTCCCAATATGCCGGGAATGTTCAATCCCAACCGTTTCAAATTTCCGCCCTTCACGACGCCCGCGCGCCATTCATTTTCTGAGTGTGTAGGCCTTATCAAACTCGGTAATGATGTTGGGATTGTAGAAATCCTTTTTCGAACTTTTCGGATTACCCGGGTCAAGGAATCTCGTGTTTACGAAACGCGGATCGGACGCCAACGCCCTCTTGAGTTTGTGGTATTTGTCGTTCTCCTTGAAGTTGCTGTATCGAGAATGAAGTTTGCGGACGAGGTCGGCGTACTCCCACGGGAATCGCTTACGAATATCCTCCTCCGACATCCTTACCTCCATTGCGCTCGGGTTATTCGAGACGATCACGGCAGTGGCATCACCAGCCGACGTACGCTTGAATGAAATATTGACATCGAGGGAAATGCTGTAATCGGAAAGTTTGTTGTCGTCGGCATCCGTCATCAAGCTCGCGAGATAGCTGATGACATTACGTTCATCGCTGGATACTCTGATGCCCGTCGCGGCCGACGGCGACAGAAAGCCAATCGGCATCAGATAAAGGCTGTACGGCGAAAGATCGAGATCGAGCCAAAGTTTCCCCAGCTCCATAAAATTTCGTAGGCTCGCCGTCCCGATCTCAAGAACCTGCTTTGCCAGCAGAGGGCTTGCGTTCATGTAATGAACTGCGTTGTCGCGGATTTCCGTAAGTGCCACCAGGTTCTTCTTGACTGCCGGCGGTACGGTGGTTCCTGCCTTCTCTAAGTCATTGAGGCACCCGTCGAGCCCCATTGTCATCACGTTTTTACTCCGATTTCGCTTTACGTGAGGTTTTTTCGACGGCCTCCCAGCCTTCGTTTTGGGATAGTAGTAAACGTAGAGGCACCGCGGGTCATTATTGTTGACACTCAACAGCTTCGCTTTGATCAGCAGTTCCCAAGCGTTGAGCGCTAGGATGGCAAACGTTTCTTCGCGGTATGCAAAAGCGGGCTTGTTGTAAATCTCAATTGCCGAGATTAACGCCGCTTCCGAATTCTGCAGGAGGCGCACTGACCGACTAAGGCGTGACATTTGTTCAGAATTCTACGCCTGTGCGCTTACTAAGGAAATTGTTTCCTGATCATCCTTGAATCTTGCGAAGATACTGCAACGCCGGCAGGCCGGTGACACTATCGGTTGCCTCGACAGGTGCGTCTGAAATCGCCTTCTGCGCCACACGCTGAGACGAAACATTGTCGACGCCGACCATCGCCTCGACGTAGAACGCTTTAATGCCGCCTCGCTTAAAATCATTCTGTAATTCAGCGATAGCCGCGATTACGGCTTCGGTCGCGCGCCCTTGTCGGCGGTAAGCCTCGGGGATCGCGTAACCGATATGCATACAGAGCCTGCCATTGATTGGTTCCCACTGAACGAACTCGACGAAGGCGGTTACGGTCTTCCCATCTAACCGCACGTAGGTAAATCGCGGCGTTCCTTCTGGCGAGTCGTAGAGAAAGTAGAGGTCAGAATCGAGCGCACATTTCTCAACCTTAATGCGGCCGTCCGATAGGGCTTTCTGGAACGAGTCCAGCGCGTTCGAGGGGTCAGTCACGAGCACCGCCAAGTGGATGAAGCTGTTTCAAATTCTATTTCATCGCCTTCGGCGATCTGGGGACGGCCCTGTTTTGCGGGGCCTCGCGGCCGGAGGCCGCTTTTATTCGCCGGGCAAAATCACGTTGAGGGGAACCCACACTCTTTTGAAGCCTAGATTCTTGGCAAGTGCGTCCGAGAAGCCCCCGACGTTCATTTACTAGGTTGCAAACGAATCGCGACTTTTCGGCATCCTCGGTCGCTGAAAGGTTCAAGCACGTTTGAGCGCATTATCGCCAATGCACTCATCGACCCCGATCAGTAACGATAAGTCGGCTTATACTTACATTCCGCGAGCCGCTGCCACCCCCCGTCTCAACCTCACCCCCCAAACCCCCCAAATGTGGAAAATCTGTCAAGCTTTCCCTTCACAGTACCGAAGTGTTCCGCCTGATCCCAAACCACTTACGCACCAACCTACGCAAAGAAAGTTGGCCTTCTAATTCTCTGGGTCTGGTATTCTAAACTTATAGAGTAAAGATAAAGAAGCAGCGCGAAACGAGATAGAAAAGGCCGCCATCGGGCGGCCTTTTCCTGTGTTAGAGGGACAAATTCGTGATCCTGGAACCATCAACCACTTCGGATGCCGCATCGCCGGGCCTGAGCGAGCCGGTCGAATCGCTCCTGGCTCCGGGCCATAGGAAATGCGCGAACCGCGCCGGCTTGCCCCTTGATCCCGCCGCGGCCCCGCCCCAACGCCCATGCAAACTACTCTCTTTCAGCAACTTGCCGGAGCCCCAAAGCGCCCTCCAGCAAACCGCGGCGAATCAGTCGCTTGCCGGTCCCCAAGGGGGCCGGGGGCTGGGGGTGCCTGTCTCACCGTCGAACACGAAAACATTAACCTATACTCTGGAAGTACGTTCCCGGATTATGTCCATCACCGCCCTCATTGTCGACGATGAAGAGTTGGCTCGCGAAGAGCTGAAATACCTCCTCGACACCACCGGCAGCGTCGACGTAATTGGGGAAGGGAAGAACGGCGTCGAAGCCATCGATCTCATCCGCACCCATCACCCCGACGTGGTTTTTCTCGACGTCCAGATGCCCGGCCTTGACGGCTTCGCCGTCCTCAAAAAGCTGCTGGAACTGGGCGAAGGCGACCGGTTGCCGCAGATCATCTTCGCCACCGCCTTCGACCAGTACGCGGTCCGCGCCTTCGACGTGAACGCCATCGACTACCTGCTGAAGCCCTTTGACCGCGACCGCGTCCTGCAGGCCGTGGAACGCGCGCGCCAGCGCCTGCAGGAAGCCGGACCGGCCGGAGAAACGAAGCTGGGTCCCGGCGATCTGCGCGTCGAAACTCTGCTCAGGCTCATCGAGCAGCATCAGGCGGTTAGGCCCCACAGCGGCAAAATCGTGCTCCAGGCAGGCAGCCGTCTGCTGCTCGTCGATCAGAAGGACATCTGCTTCGCCTCCATCGACGACGGCGTCATCTCCGTCGTCACGCCCTCCATCGAAGGCCAGTCCAAGTGCCGCACCCTCGAGGAGCTCTTCGATCTGCTCGACCCCACCGTCTTCTGGCGCGCCCACCGCTCGTTTCTGGTGAACATCAACCACATCCGCGAAGTGGTTCCGTGGTTCAAATCGAGCTATCAGCTGCGCATGGCCGACAAGAAACAAACCGAAGTTCCGGTCAGCCGCGCCCAGACCCGCCGCCTCAGGGAGCTCTTCAATCTGTAGCGCCGCGCATGCAGCACTCGTCCTGGCTTTTGCCGCAAAGCCGCTCTGCGCGCTGCCTCCGGCGAAGCTGGCGCAGGCCATCGCTCTCAGTCACTGGCGCACCGCGCTCTATTTCGGCGGAACGGCCTGGCTGGTGCTGGCCCTGGCCCTGCTGGTCCGCTTGCGCGCCGGCGCCGGAATTGCCCGCCTCGCGGATCGCGTTTCTGCTCGCCGCTGGATCCAGGGCCTGGTCGCCGTGCCGCTCTGGCTGCTGATGCTCAGCGCTCTTGGCATCCCGGCGTCGATTCTGGGCCATCGCGTCAGCCTGCGCTTCGGCCTCTCCATCGAGAACTGGCCCGCCTGGTGGCTCGACTGGCTCAAATCCACGGCGCTCACGCTGCTGCTCGGCATTTTGGTGCTGGGTGTTCTCTACGCGCTTATCCGGCATTTCCCGCGCCGCTGGTGGATCTGGTTCTGGGTATTCACCGTGGTCGCGGAGCTCCTGCTCACCTTCGCTGCTCCGCTCGTCATCGATCCGCTCTTTAACCACTTCACGCCGCTGGCGCAAACCGATCCCGCCCTCGTCGATCGGCTGGAGAAGGTCGCCGCCCGCGGAGGCCTGAACATCCCGCCCGGCCGCATCTTTCTCATGGACGCCAGCCGCAGAGTCACC
>JASHPM010000435.1 GCA_030038115.1 Acidobacteriaceae bacterium
GTTGCTTTTGGCCACGCCTGAGCAAGGTCGTGGGAATCGCCGCTTTGACTATAGCGTGCCCGACGCTGTGGATAGTTCAGTAAATAGGCAGGGAATCAAGGGAGGGAACAGTTAACAGCCCCCGGGATCGCTCCGGGGCTGGTCCCGGCCATCCGGGGAAACCTTCCCCGAGCCGACGACACCGTGGTCTCCGGGGCAATATCCGCAGACGCAATTCACAAGCCCGCAACAGCCGCTTAACCCGCCCTTTACGCGGACTTCATATTTTGGAGACGAGTTTCTTTCCCCCGGACACACCCAGGTCCAAATCCCTTTTTGTTCGAAAACACTTTTTGGAGGCAATACTGCGATGCACGATGTCCTCAGCTTGTGCCGCCGTGTCTTTATCCCTGAAGGCAATCCATTTTTAGCGACTGAAGAAAACGTGATTTCGATCCGCGCTCAAGTGCGGCGGAGCGCTGCGGCCGTCCTGGTGTGTCTGATGGCGCTGATCGCAGGCGCCAGCGGTCTGCACGGGCAGAATCAGGCAGGCGCCCTGCAGGGGTCCGTCGTGGATCCCAGCGGCAAAGCCATCCAGGGCGCGGTGATCACTGCGACCAATGCCGCGGACGTGAACCGCAGCGCCATCACCGCAACCGACGGCAAGTTCGCGATTGATGGGCTGCCGGCGGGCGCGTATACGGTCGAAATCTCGGCCACCGGATTTGCAGCGCAGGTTCAGCACGACGTGGCGATCGCCTCCGGATCCACCGCGAATCTCCCCGTGCAACTGGCGATTGCATCCGTGTCGGAGGAGGTGCGGGTGGAGGCGGAAGCGGATACGTCGCTGGCCTCGCAGCTGTCGCCGGTCAAATCGGTGCTCGATGCCGGATCGGCGCGCACGGAAATCACCAGTGAATACGTGCGCGAGTACACCTCGCCAATCACCGACTTCGCCGATATCACCCAGGCTGCGCCGGGCACGGTGAGCTACAGCGAGAACGGCGTGGGTCTGGGCCAGGCCAAGATCTACTTCCGCGGTTTCGTCGATGACGATTACACAATGACGTGGGACGGCATTCCTTTTGAAGACGCCAACGATCCCAGCCACCACTCCTGGGCGTACGTCCCGGCCCCCGCCATCGGCTATGTGGATTTCGACCGCAGTCCCGGCACCGCCGCCGACATGGGCCCCGCGAATTTCGGCGGCTCCATCCACTTTTTCTCCCCGCAGCTGCCCGACGCCATGGACATGAAAATGTCGGAGTCGTACGGTTCGTTCAATACCAACCAGATCCTGGGCTCGTTCGATTCAGGGCTTTTCGGGGGCAAGAATCCGAAGGCGAACTTCTGGTTTGAAGGCCACCATATGAGCTCCGACGGCTATCAGACCTATAACTACCAGTACCGCACCGCGGGCACAGCGAAATACACCTATAAATTCGACAACGCGTCGTATTTTTCGGCCATCGGAACCGTAGTGATCGTGGACAGCAACACCCCTAACAACGATCCTGCGCGCGATCAGATCAGCCAGTACGGCGATAACTTCCTGTTACAGTCGAACGAGTTCAACTCCGACGGCTCGTACAACGGGCTCTACTATCGCTGGTACACCTACCACGTGCCTACTAACTTCGAGATTGTCACCTATACCGCCGATTACGCGCACGGGTGGAGGCTGGAAACGAGGCCGTACACCTACTCGTACTCCAACCATCAGCATTACAACAAAAACCAGATCACCGGCTCCGCCGCTTCCGCCGCGGTCACCACCAAGAGCGCCGTCGACAAGATGAACCAGTACAACCGCATCGGCAACATCACCCAGCTGAGCCGAGCGTCGAGGTACGGGGTGCTGCGCATGGGGGGATGGTACGAGGTGACGCCCACGAACCGGTACCAGATCCTGAGCGATCCGCGCACCTGGGAGCATTACAGCCCGACCACGCTTGCGGGGATCAACTTCCACGAGAACTTCACCATCACCACGGTGCAGCCGTTTGTGGAGTATCAGCTGGTGACCATCCCGCGCTGGACGATCACGGCGGGCATCAAGGACGCTTACTACAACATGTGGCTGAAGCAGTTTGCGGACAACGGCCACATCGTGGGCAGCCTCGGCGGCGCGCCTTTCACCCTGCACGATGCCGGGTACAACAACTGGCTGCCGTCGGTCGAAGCCAACTATCGCATCCTCCCCGACTGGTCGGTGTACGGCCAGTATGGGCGCGGCAGCATCGTCCCCTTCAGCGACATCTTTGACGTAACCGGCGCGCAGGTGGCTGTAACGCCGCCACCCACGGTGGCCACCACCTACCAGGGTGGCACGGTGGTGAAGTTCAACCGTGTAAGTATGGATGCCGATGGATACCACATCCACTTCATCAATCAATACTCGAGCTTCACGCCCAGCTCCGGTCCCAATACCGGCTTCACCTATTACTACGCGACGCCGCCCTCTGACACCAACGGCGTGGAGGGCGAGGGCAACATCGCCTTTGGGGCGGGGCTGAGCCTTTTCATGAACGGCACGCTGGGCTCGGCTAAGTATGAGGCAGCCTCGGCGCTGGCGGCCACCGCGACCTCTCCGGCCATTCCCGCCAGCCCTCAGGCCTGGGTGGCACTGGCTCCCCACGACACCGAGAGCCTGGGGCTCACCTATCAGAGCAAGGGCTGGGATCTGGGCTTCTTTAACAAGCGCGTGGGAAGCCGCTGGGAGGACGATGGCGCGTACCACCAGGCGGTCCCGCTCGATCCGTTCTGGATGAACAATCTGTTCCTGAACTACACGGTCCGCAACGGGTCGAAGTTCGATAACTCGAAAATCAAGCTGAGCTTCAACAATCTGTTCGACTATCACAACATTGTGGACATCGGGGCGGCCAATCCAGTTACCGCATCGACCGTCCTGTACACGCCGAGCGGGACCGACACGACGCAGTTGCTGCCCGGCCGCAGCGTGATGGTCACCGTCCAGTTTGGCCTTTCCCGGGAAAGGTAGCTCGCGATCCCGCGATAGTAACTAACTCGGAGTAGCTCAATCCGAAGCCGCGCCGCTGCAATCGCTGGCGCGGTTTTTATTTGCCCGCGGAACTGTGCCGGCCATTCTGTGCGTGATGCGCCTGGCCCGTGGGCTGCACGTGGTTGTGCTTCGCGCGCTTCCGCGGCCGCTTCGTCCACAGCGGAGCGCCCCACGCTCCCACCGCCAGCAGTGCGCCGAACAGCACCACGACGTCGATGCTCGTGCGGCTCTGAAACGACCAGGTGGATTCCTTAATGTCCAGCCACATGGTGAACTCGTCCAGGGTGAGCGCGGCGCCCATACCGTAGAGAATCGAAATGAGCCGGCTGGCAAAAAGCGAGAGCGGCGTGGCACGGTTGCCCACTTCGGCGACCATGAGGTAGCCGGAAACCAGCAGCAGAACAATGCCCCATACGAGGTGGTGGATGTGCGTGCCGCCCAGCACAACCCATCCAAATGGCCCGATGTGGAAGAGGATGAGCAGCACCAGCAGGCGCACGCCCAGGAAGGTCACGGCGAAACCGAGGGCGGCCAGAAACAGACGCCGCCGCGGCCGGTCCGGAATGCGCTCGTGCAGAATCACCCCGGCCCGCGTCAGGTGCAGCAGGACCAGGATCACCGAAGCGGAGATCGCCATGAAAGCCAGGACAAGCCACGCTGCTATCCAGTGCATGACGATTATTCTGACAGCCTGTCTTACCAGCGGGATAGTCATCAGCCGGGTAACCGGCGCCATAACGCACACCACCCCTGTCCACGAACATCGGCATGCAGGGGCCGATGGAAAGAGGGTGTAGCGGGGCGCGACAGGAGCCAGGCGCTTTTTTCCACATCTGGCGCCGCTCCCAGCCTCGTGGCTCAGCCTGATTTCGTGGCGGTAGCCGGCCGGCGCCGCGTCCACAGCGGAGCGCCCCACGCTCCGATGGCCAGCAGCGCCCCAAACAGCACCACCGCGTCGATGCTCTCGCGTCCCTGGCGCGTCCAGTACGCTTCGGCGCTCAGGTTGAGCCACAGCGCGAATTCGTCCAGGGTGAGCGCCGCGCCCATCCCGAAGCAGATCGAAATCAGGCGGCTGGCGAACAGCGAACCCGGCGTCGAGCGGTTGCCCCACTCCGCCAGCTCCGCGTAGCCCAC
>JASHPM010000436.1 GCA_030038115.1 Acidobacteriaceae bacterium
GAGCGGATGCTGCGCTACGACCTGTGGCAGATGCGGGCGGCCATCGATGCCTACAAAGACGCGGCGGACAAGCATGCGTTCCAGACCAAGGTGGACAGCCAGAATTATCCGCCGGATCTGCAGACGCTGGTGGATGGCGTGGACGTGCAGGGCAAGAAAGTGCGCTTCCTGCGCCGCATTCCCATTGACCCGATGACGGGCAACGACGACTGGGGGCTGCGCTCGATGCAGGACGACCCGGACAGCGACTCCTGGGGCGGGCAGAGCGTCTTCGACGTCCATTCAAAATCCGATGGGATTGCGCTGGACGGAACAAAATACTCGGACTGGTGATGGATTGCGGCTGATAAATCCAATTCGAAAGCGGGAGGGCGGCTTCACACTGGTGGAGCTGATGGTGGTGATGCTGATCATCGGCATTCTGGCCGCGGTCGCGATCCCCAACTTTGTCGCCGCCATCAAGAGCGCGAAGGAGGCGGCGCTGAAAGAGGATCTGCACGTGCTGCGCGACGCCATCGACTCCTACACGATGGACAAGAACAAAGCGCCGCAGTCGCTGGACGACCTGGTGCAGAACGGGTATCTGAAGGAGATTCCCGAAGACCCGTTCACCCACAGCCGCGAGACCTGGGTGACGGCCAGCGATGACACGTATGCCGATCTGGATCAGACCGAACCGGGCATTAACGACGTGCACAGCGGATCGGAAGAAGTGGGGTCGGACGGGCAGCCGTACTCGACCTGGTGAGGATTTTGCGCGGGTCACTTCCGCGCACTCCGACAAAACTCAGGTAACGCGCCGGGCGACATGACAGAATAGCTGCGAAGATGCTTCGCCTTCCCGAACTGGCGCAGGTTCACGATACTTACCTTTCCCTGAGCTGGATCGCGAGCGAGCGATCCACGGATTCACTCGGCGGGAAGCTGCTGCTGCGATGCGGGCTCGACGGCGACGGGATTGCGATAGTCGTGGCGGGCAGCATCGCGGGCGCGGCTTCGCTCTGCGTCGATGCGGACGCGGAACGTCTTCGCGACGGTTTGCGCGCGGGTCTCGTCGATTTCGTGGTCGGCAATCTGGACGAAGCGTTGCGCATTTTGAAAAATGAGATTCGCCGCGCCCTGCCCATTTCCGTCGGGCTGGGGATCGATCCGGAAACCTGCATTGCCGCGATGATCGAACGCGGGCTGCAGCCGGACCTGCTCTCCGCAGTGGCGCGCGAACAGGCTCACATCTTTGTGGAACGCGGCGCGATTGCACTGCCCGAGCAGGATTCGCCCGATTCTGAAACCTCGCTCGTGCAGTGGACCGTTGCCGTCGATCCCGCCCAGGCCATGCCGCGCATCGCCCGCATCGCTTCCGGCATGCTGGATGCATCGCGCGCCGACACGCCTGCCCGGCAGCGCTGGCTCAATGAATCGCCGCGCTATCTTGGCCGCGCCTTCGGCTCGCGGCAATGCCTGCGCATGCGGGGGGCGGAAATCTCCACGTTCCTGTCTCGCGTGCGGTCCGAAGCTTCTTCAGCCGACATCACCCGCGACGGTGAGCCAACCTAACCCAAATTCGCCATGCCGTGCAGGCATTCGCGCATCTTTTCCGTTTCATGGGGAGTCTCAATCGTTGTACGATCCTGCAACGGAGGTTCGCATTGCATGGGGTCACAACCCGAGTATCCTGCCTTCGATTCCCAATCGGAACCGGCGAGGCAAACTCCCCAGGAACTTCAGGATGAGCAGCGCAAGCTGCGCCGTCTGCAAATCATGGTCAATATGGTGATGTCGGTCATCAGCCAGGACATGTCGTTGACGATCGACGAGGCCTCAGAGATGGTGGCCGACACCCGCCGCGCCGCCCTCACCATGTTTCCGGGCAAGGACCTGGCCTTCGATCTGCTGTACAAGCCGCGCCTGCAGCGGCTGATGCGCGAGCGCTATCGAATCCACTAGAACAGCTCTTCCCTACTTCTGATCCATCGCCGTCAGGCGGAACGTAATGGTTCCCCAGAACAGCCGCGCGCGCATCTGCACCGGGATGTGGCGCTCGTCATCCGTGTACCAGATCCAGATGTTGCCGCGCGCCTTCACGACACCCGAGGGCGCCGTCGGCTGCACGCGAATCGTCTGATACGTACCCAGCGGCGTGCGCACGGTCTCGCGCGCCTCCACTTTCATCGTGACAGGAACCGTGTGCATAGCGTCCGCGACCGGAACGAGGAAGGTCTGTCCCACGGTCAAGGGCTGCGAAGCGGGATAGAAAATTGCGGACAAGAGATCGGTGACGCACGGGCCCACGGGCGCTTCGGAATGCTTGCTGGTTCCCTTCACCAGGTTCTTCTCGTTGAGCAAGGCCTTGCCCTGCGCGTAATCGAACTTCAGATCGGTGCTCACCTGGCGCCGGCCTTCCTGCAGTTGCTTGGCAAACCCCGCCGAGCATCCGGTGCTTCGATTGAAGGAGGATTGAAAGCGGTCGCTCACGCGATAGATGAGGTTGATAGCCCCCAGCGTGTCGCCCGTGGCGGAGACGCGCTCTTTATCGCCGGTCTGCTGCAGCTGCATCACCGTCGTTCCGGCGGGAAACACGCGCCAGTCCACGGCGTAGGTCAGCGTCTCTTTCGCGGGATAGTTGTAGCCCGCGCGCGGAGGGATGAGCGGCGGCGCGTTCTGCGCCGTCTGCGCTCCTGCGCCGAGGACCGCCAGCAGAATTCCCGCAATGATCGGCAGTGCGGGGTGAAGCGCTCGAGCGGTCAGGCCAGGTCTCAAGAAAAATGCGATGCTCGCGGTCGACTCCTTTTACTTCCTGATCAGCATCAGCTTCAGGATGAGGGCAGCATACATGCCCGCAGCGCCCAGCAACGCGTTATATTCACGATGCTTTCGGTAGAGTGCCGCGGAGAATACCCCTTTAGTGGCTCCCGATCCCCCGGCCGCAACCAGCCTGGGAAACAGCCGGGGCACGCTCGCAGCGTACGCATCGAACTCCGGGAACACGCGCCGCAAATATTCCTCCTCCGATCGAATCACAGGGATGTAGATGGCCGCAAACAGCGCCAGCAGCGCCGCGGCAATCCACAGGCTGCGCGCCGCCAGGGCGAATCCGAAAGCAATGAGCAGGGAACCCAGATACAAGGGATTCCGCGTGTGCGCGTAGGGGCCGGTCACGGTCAGCTCCGCATTTTTCTTTACGCAACCGGAAGCGTATCCGCGCAACAGCAGCCCCGGCACGACGAGTGCGAGACTCATGACCAGAAACAACCACGCCGGCCGCGCCAGCCACAGGAAGAATATGGCGAAGGCGAATCCCAGAGGCACGCGAATCCTCCTCGCTATGCGACGCCAGCTCGCGGCCACCTACTGGCACTCCCGCAGCAGTTCGAGCGCAGCACGGGTCACCGTTTCCGGAGCGATGGTCAGCAACCCCGCCTCCGGTTCATGGCGCCGGGCGTGATCGCGGACGCTCTCGGGATGGCGCAGCACGCGGTTCGGACAATGAAACGGCCCGTTGCGCGCGGGATCCGTAGGCCCATAAATGCCGACGACGGGCTTGCCCAGCGCACAGGCCAGATGCAGAGGCCCGGTATCGCCGGCGATGACGAGCGCGGCGCGGCGCGTAACCGCGATCAGCTCGGCCATGCCCAGGATGAGAACACGCGCCGTGCCTGCGCTGCTCTCGACGATCTCTCGCGCCAGGTGTTCTTCCGCCGGTCCGCTGTTGATCACCACACCATAGCCGGCCTGCGCGATGCCCCTGGCAACGGCGCCATAGCGATCCGCGGGCCAGCGTTTGGCGCCCCACCCTGCGCCGGGACTGAGCAGGACAAACGGCTGCGGCAGCTCGGAAGCATTAGCCTCGGCGGCAGGATCGCAGGGGAGCAACGGCAGCGTCATGGCCAGGTTCTCCGCAAAAATCGCGTTCGCCACCTCGAGGGATTGCTCAATGACGTGAACTCCGCGTGTCGCGACCTTCTGGCCGAAAAACCATTTCGCCGCAAACTCCCGCGGCTCGGCTTCGCCGACGATGCGGCCGGTTCGCGCCCACCGCGCCACCATCGCCGAGCGCACCGCGCCCTGCATGTCAACGGCAACGTCGTAATGCATGGCGCGCAGGTCGCTCCGCACGCGGCGCATCTCCCGCAGGGTCGCCGGCTTCAGTGGAGACCGGGCCCACTGTTTCGCCGGGACGATATGCAGCCGGTCTACCAAGGGCATTGCGGAAGTCCGCGGCTCGCAGCCATCCGCGCAGAACAACCCGCGCCATTGCGGCTCAATGGCCCAGCCAATCGACCATTCCGGGTGCGCCATGCGCAGCGCAGTGACCGCGGGCATGGAATGGAGAATGTCGCCCATCGCACCGAGGCGCACGACGAGCAGACGCAATTGCTTTGGAATCTCCGGCAATCCCTTATTTTCTCACGGTGTGCGCAGCTGTTTAGCCATCCGTTCCGGCCGGAACTCAGGCAATAACGCAAGCAGCTGGCCGACGGCGGCGGGCTCGTCGCGCAGGCGAACCAGCAGCTTTGCTGCGCGCAGCGGCGCGGCGCCTCCCAGCATCCGCTGCTGTTCCGGATGGAGGCGCACCATGTCCTTTTCGGTGGTTAGAAAGGCCTCGGCCTCGTGCTGCCGGCGCAGTTCGATCAACTCGGCAAGATCGGCCTGCGTGTAGCGGTGATGGTCGCGCCAGGCGCGCATGGCCAGAACCGCGATGCCCAGGGATCGCAACCCGGAAAAGAATTCCTGCTCGCGCGCAATGGAGCAGAAAGCCACGACTCGGCTCACGGCCGGGACCTCCAGCGTTCGCTCCATCCACCACACGGGCTGGGCGTGTCCGCGTTTGCGCAATGCCGCTTCCATTTCATGGTCCTCCTGGCGCATGACGATAATTTGTGCCCGTGACAGTGACGAGAAGCCCTCGCGCAACCGGCCGGCCGGAAGCAAGCGCTCCTGGAAGTCGTCACAATGCAGGACCACGATATCCACGTCACGAGCGAGCTCGCGGTGCTGGAATCCGTCGTCGAGCAGATGGAGCAGCGGCCCCGCGACCGCGGTTTCCGCCAGCAGGCCCGCAGGAGTGCGGCTGGGCCCCACAAAGACCGGGATGCCGGACGACTGCGCAATCAGCAACGGTTCATCGCCAAACTGGTCCGCGGAGCCGTCCGGGGCAACCCGCTCCACGGCATTCGAGCGGCGGCCATAGCCGCGCGAAAGCACATCGACCGCGATGCCGCGTTCGCGCAGGAGTTGGGCCAGCCGGATGGTCAGCGGCGTCTTGCCGGATCCGCCCACGGAGAGGTTGCCGATGCTGACGACCGGCCAGCGCAATCGCTTCTGGCGCGCCCAGCCGCGCTCGTACGCAAGGTTCTTCGCAGCCACCGCGGCGGCGTACAGAGGAACCAGCGGCACGAGCGCGCGACTCACGGCTGGACCCCACTCTGCGCCGAACGAGCGGCGATCAGTTCGAACAGCGCCTGCACGGCTCGTTCCGTGGCGCCGGCTTCGCTTTCGAATACTTCGCGCGCACGGGCACCCATGGCCTGTGACTCGGCTTCACAAGCGAGCATCTTCGCCAACGCGGCTTTCAATTCGCCTGGCTGCACAATCCGTATCGCATCATGCTCGAGCAGCTTCTCCACGATGCCGCGAAAATTCTCGTAGCTCGACCCCGTCACCACCGGCACGCCGAACTGCGCGGCCTCCAGCGGATTATGCCCGCCCGCGGGTACCAGGCTCCCGCCCACAAACGCAGCACAGGCCAGGGAGTACAACGAGGCCAGCTCGCCAATCGAATCCAGCAGGAACACAAAGCCCGGCTCGATCGCAGCGGGCGCTTCAGTCCATTCCGAACGCCGCACCCAGCGCTCACCACGACGACGAAGCAACTCCGCGACCTCGCCGAACCGCTCCGGATGTCGCGGCGCCAGCACGGTGACCACGTCCGGCGGCCGCGCATCGAGCAGCAATTCCTCCTCGCCCGCCAGGGTCGAGCCGCAGACGAGCACGGGGGTTGCCGGTGGCAAATGTTCCTGCAACAGCGCAGCCACCGGCGCCGGGCGCAGGACGCGGACGTCGTATTTGAGGTTGCCGCCGACCTGCACATGCATTCCACCCAGCGCCCGCAGGCGCTCCGCGTCGAGCTCCGACTGAGCCTGCACGAGGGCCAGGTTGCGCAAAAGCGGTTGCCAGATCCAGACAAAGCGGCGGTAGCGCGGCCAGGAGCGATCGGAAATGCGTGCGTTGACTACGGCTACCGGAATCGCTGCGCGCCGGCATTCATGCAGCAGGCGCGGCCAGAATTCCGTCTCCACCAGCACCAGCATCCGCGGACGCAGGGCGCGCAACCAGGCGCGCACCGCCCAGCCGAAGTCGAGCGGGAAATAAAACACACGTTCCGCGCCGAAGCGCTGCCGCGCCAGCGCCTGCCCGGTGCGGGTGGTGGTGGAAATCATGAGGCGCCAGGAAGTCTGGGCCGGCGAATCCATGACTCCGGACAGGCGCAATTCCAGTTCTTCAATCAACCTGCCAGCGGCGAGCACTTCGCCCACCGAGACAGCATGAACCCAGACGAGATTTTTTTTATTCAGGGCATGACGAATTCTCTGCGGCACAAAGCCCAGCCGCTCCGTCAAACCTTCGCGGTATTTTCCGCTGGTGGCCATGCGAAACAGCCACCATGGCGCGCCCAGCACCAGAACGAGCACCAGCGCGCAGGTGTATAGAATCAACATTCGCTTACCAATCTCAACTTCCCTCGGTCATAAGGCAAGATGATAATGGTGACCATGCGCTCACGCTCGCTTGATGCTCTTATGCGGGGCTGCCAGTTTTTCTGCCTTTTCATCGTCGCCATCGGGTCTGTTGCCCTCGCGGAATCCAACCCTCCCCCCGCCAAAGACGCCGCGTCGTACCCGGCAGTCGATTTCCATCCGAAAGAACAGGTGGCCATCGCGGCGGAGCCCTTCGACACCGCAGAGAAATGCAAAATTTTCCAGGTCGATTATCTGAAGTACCGTTTTCTTCCCATCCGCATCATCGTCACCAACCTGGGCGATCATTCCATTTCGCTGCGCGACGCGCGCATTTTCTTCGTGAGCGCGGACGGGGACAAGGTTCCCGCAGCCGAACCGGAAGACGTGGAGCGGCGGGTGAGGCCAAAGGATTCTCGCGGTCGCGACATCCCGGTGGGTCCCATCAAGATTCACACCAAAGGCAGCGCCTCGGATGACAAGATCGAGGCGGATTTCAACAACTTCGAGTACGCCGCTCTGGCCGTTGAGCCGCATACCACGCGCGCCGGGTTCCTGTTCTACGACATGCAGGGACTAGGCGATACGCCGCTGCACGGCGGGAAGCTGATTCTGCGCGAGCTGCGCGATTCCAGCGGCAACGAGCTTTTCTACTTCGAAATTCCCTTCGACAAATACCTCGAAGCGAAGCGCTGAGCGCCACACGCTATGATGGCGAGCATGCGGCTGCGACTGGCGCGCGTGGAGGACGTTTCTGCGCTCATGGCGATGGAGCGCCTCCCCGAGTATCGAGCCTTTGTCGGCAACTGGACGGAAGAGCTGCACCGCGAAAGGATGGCGAGCGCGGATTGCCGTTATTTGATCGCTGAGAGCGAGTCGGGCGAGATGAGTGGGTTTGCCATCCTGCGCGGACTCGCCTCAGGTCAGCACTCGGTTCGGCTGCAGAGAATCGTCGTAACGGATCCGAATCGCGGCTTCGGGACGCTCATGATGCGCGGCATTCTCGACAACGTGTTTCAGGACCTCAAGGCTCACCGGCTGTGGCTGGACGTATTTGAGACGAATACGCGGGCGCAGCACGTTTACGAGAGGCTGGGCTTTCGCCGCGAGGGAGTCCTGCGCGAGGCGATCTTTCGCGATGGCGAATATCACACGCAAATCCTGATGTCGATCCTAGATCGCGAGTACGAAGCGGCGCAGAGCAGGCAGCCAGGCGGCACGCAGGATTGACCTGAGCTCAGACGCCCTTCTTTTGCGGCTCCCACACGTATTTGTGGATCTGCAGGCTCAGCCGCGCGGGCAATGCATCGGCCAGCATCCACTCCACCAGCTCACGAGGGTCGAGCAGGCAATTCTCCGTGCTGCGCGCGGGGGTTGGCGTCCTGGAGAAGGCCGGCGAAAGCAGGATTTGCCCTGCACGCGTCTCCAGCTTATGTTTGCGGATGAAATCCCGGGCGAATTCGTAATCGTTGCGGTTCGCTATTACGAATTTCAGTTCGTCGCGCCCAGTCAGGCAGTCGAGATTCGACAGGCGAAAGCTGCCGGCTTCGCCGGAGCCTGGGCATTTTACGTCGACGATCTTGTGCACCGCGGCCGGCACGCGTTCCAGCGGCCGCTCCCCGCTGGTTTCGATCATCAGCTCGTACCCGGCGCTGAGCAGCCGCTCCATTAACGGAACCAGCTCGCGCTCCTGCAGCATGGGTTCCCCGCCCGTGAACTCGACCAGGCGCACGGGGGCAAGCTGTTCCACGTTGGCAACCACCTGGTCTTCGCTTAATTTGTAACCGCCGGTGAACGTATACTCCGAATCGCACCAGGAGCAGCGCAGATTGCAGCCCGCCAGACGCACAAAGATGCAGGGCAGACCGGCGAAGCTCGATTCGCCCTGGATGGATTTGTAGATCTCGATCAGATACACCGGCGTCGCTACTCGTAATAGGTTGCGGTCGTGGTGTCGGTCTCGAAGATGGTGCAGTCCTTCACGCGCACGCGACCGCTGGTCATCTCGCTCAGCTGGCGATTCGTCTCGTCATAGAACCAGCGCGCCAGGTTCTCCGCCGAGGGATTGAGCGTCGTGAATGGCTCAATGTCATTCAGCATCTGGTGATCGATGCGCTCGATCATGGGCCGCATCACGTGCTTCAGGTCGCGGAAGTCCAGCAGCAACCCCGCCCCGTCCAGCGCCTCGCCGCACAGCGTGATCCGCACCTTGTAGTTGTGCCCATGCGGGTTCTCGCACTTCCCCTTGTAATTGCGGAGATAATGTCCCGACGAAAACCCGCGTTCCACGGTTACTTCATACATAGCTGGCGATTGCTTCCCCAATCAGAAGTGGCGGCCTGGGATTCCATTCTATCGTTCGCGCGTTCCCGGGCCCCGGCGTCCGTGTTGCCGCATCCTCCGCTCCTCGTTACGGCGGTCCACCTGCTGGAACATCGCCGTCATGACGCCCAGCAGCGCCACAACCAGGCCCCCGACGGTCAGGAACAGCGCCGTGGTCTTCCACAGGGTTCCATTGGCAGGCAGCGCAGGCTGCATGCGGCCGGAGGTCATGGCCATGACGAACGACACCATTGCGAAGAGCAGCAGCACGCCGACAAGGATGTAGAGATTCCGCGCCACTCCTCAAGTCTAGCTATGTGCCGCTCGCCGGACCACCCGCTGCCGTTTGAACCCGTCGCGGCGGTTGCGCGAACTGCTACGATGAGAAGTTCATCCCCAGGATCGCTCGCTTGCCCCGGCGTCTATGGACATCTCCATTGTCATCCTCGACGACAACCCAGGAAGTCTCGATTTGCTTTCAACCGCTTTGTCTCGCGAAGGAGTGACAATCCACACGGCGTCGCGACCCAGCGAGGCGCTGGAGCTGGTCCAACGGCACCATCCGCAGCTGGTGCTGACCGACCTGGTGATGCCGGAGATGTCCGGGCTCGACGTGCTGAACCGCATCATGGAATTTGCCCCCGCCACGGATGTGGTGCTGATGACCGCGCATTACACGACCGAAACCGCGGTGCAGGCCATCCGCAGCGGAGCCGCGGATTATCTGGAGAAGCCGATCCGCCTGCCGGTGCTGCGCGAGCGAGTGGGGCGGCTGATCGAAGACGCGCGGCGGCGGCAGGAGCTGGGCTCCGAGCCGGAGTTCGAGGGCCTGATCGGCGCGAGTCCACGCATGGCGGAGATGTTCGCGCGCATCCGCCGCATCGCTCCCCACTACCGTTCCGCGCTGATTCAGGGAGCCACGGGTACGGGCAAGGACCTGGTGGCTCGCGCCCTGCATGCGCGCAGCGGAGTGAAGGGGCAATACGTGGTGCTCAACTGCTCCGCCGTGGTGGAGACGTTGTTTGAGAGCGAGCTGTTCGGCCACGTGCGCGGCGCGTTCACTGGCGCCGATCGCGACAAGGCCGGGTTGTTTGAAGCGGCCAGCGAAGGCACGCTGTTTCTCGACGAGATCGGCGACATGCCGATGGCGACCCAAGCCAAGCTGC
>JASHPM010000057.1 GCA_030038115.1 Acidobacteriaceae bacterium
GTCGGCGCCGGCGCCCGCCCCATCAATCCATGGCTCAGGCTGCTCACCCCGCGCTTCAATCAGAGCTTCAGCATTCGCTCCACCGTCCTGCGCGTGACCTACCTCATGTATCTCGCGCGCAAGCACGACCCGCTGGCCGTGGGCGAAGAAACAGAGATGGTCGTCCTTTCCAATCGCGGCTCCTTCACCTACATCGATCGCAAAGAGCTCCGCCAGGCTGAAGGCGTGGGAGAAAAGGTCGACGCCCTGCTCCTCGACATGGCCCGCCAGGTGCTTTCCGCCGAAGCCGAGCAGTCGCCGCAGACTATCGCCGAAGAATTCCTGCGCGGCTACTTCGACGTGATGGAGCAGAACCCCCAGGTCTACTTCCCATCGCTCAGCTATCTCGACAAATCCGGCTCGTCGGGGTCGGGCCCGGTCCCCGTCCTCGCACCCCTCCCCACCGGCACGCTAGGATAAGCAAGCCAGCCCCCGGACACCCAGGCATTCAGGCGGCACATCCCATGAGCGACTTCCTCGGCGACCTCCGCTACTCCCTGCGTATGCTCGTCGCCAGCCCGGCCTTTACGATTACCGCCGTCGCCGCTCTCGCCCTCGGCATCGGAGCCAACACCGCCATCTTCACCGTCGTCAACGCTGTCCTGCTCAAGCCACTCACCTATCCCGAGCCCGACCGCATGGTCCGGTTCATGGACACCTATCCCGACGGCAACGGCGATGCGGCCTCTCCGGTCAACTTCAATACCTGGCGAGCTCAAACCAGCGTCTTTCAGGACATCACCGCTTACGACTTTGGCGGTCCGGGCTTCAACCTTACCGGCGTCATTCCCGAGCAGGTCCACGGCCTCCACGTCTCCGAAGCCTATTTCCGGCTCTTTGGCGCGCCAGTCGAGCTTGGCCGCACCTTCACACCGCAGGAAGACTCCCCGAACGGCGGCCATGTCGTCGTGATTAGCTACGGATTCTGGCAGCGTAAGTTCGGCGGCAATCCCAACATTGTGGGCACCAGCGTCTCGCTCAGCAACGAGCCCTGCACCATCGTCGGGGTCCTCGGAAAATCCTTCTTTACCGATCCCGAAGCCGATATCTGGGTTCCCTTCCAGATCGACCCCAACAGCACCAACCTCGGCCACTACTTCCTCGTTGCGGGCCGCCTCAAACCCGGCGTCACTCTCGCCCAGGCCACGGCCAGCTCAAACTGGCCGCCGATCAGTACCGCCGCCTGCACCCTGACGACATGGGGCCCAAAGACGGCTTTGGCGTCCAGCTTCTCCGCGACTCCATCGTTGCCGGCGCGCGCAAATCCCTCTTTGTCCTTCTCGGAGCCGTCGGCTTCGTCCTCCTCATCGCCTGCGCCAACGTCGCCAATCTGTTGCTCGTCCGCGCCACCGGACGCAAGCGCGAATTTGCCATCCGCGCCGCCATGGGCGCCAACGGCCTCCGCATCGTCCGCCAGCTCCTCACCGAATCCATCGTCCTCTCCGTCACCGGCGGTGTCTTCGGCCTCATCCTTGGCTATGCGGGCGTCCGCGCCCTGCTCGCCGTTTCCCCGGCCGGCCTGCCCCGCGTCGGCGAACATGGAGCCGCCGTCGGTATCGACTGGCGTATCCTCCTCTTCACCCTCGCCATCTCTCTTCTCACCGGCATTCTCTTCGGGCTCGCCCCCGCCATCGGCGCCTCGCGCCCCGACCTCAACACCACACTCAAGGAAAGCAGCAACCGCTCCGGCACCGGGCTTCGTCACAACATCACCCGCTCCCTGCTCGTCATCAGCGAGGTCTCCCTCGCTCTCGTCCTTCTCATCGGTGCGGCGCTTCTCATCCGCACCTTCATCGCCCTCCGCCAGGTCAACCCCGGCTTCGATCCCCGCAGCGTCCTCACCCTCGAAATGTCCCTCACCGGCGATCAGTTCAAAAACACTGCCGGCGTCGCCCAGGTCGCCCACAATGGACGCGAGCGCCTCAATGCCATTCCCGGCGTCGAAGTCTCCGCCTTCACCTGCTGCCTGCCTCTCGAAGGCGGCTATGGCCTGCCCTTCAACATCGTCGGCCGCCCGCCAGCCCCTAAATCTCCATGGACCGGCGACGTCGGCTGGCTGAGCGCTTCCCCCGGCTACTTTGCCGTCTTCCACATCCCCATCCTGCGCGGCCGCGACTTTACCGAGCTGGACACCGGTTCGGCCCCCGGCGTCGTCCTCATCAACGAGACCTTCGCCAAAAAATTCTTCCCAAAGGAAAACCCCATAGGCCAGCAGCTCCTCATCGGCAAAGGCGTCGGTCCGGGGTTCACTGAGCCTCCTCGCCAGATCATCGGGGTCGTCGGTGACATTCGCGATGGCGGCCTCAACAACGATCCCCGCGAGCTCATGATCATTCCCGCCGCCCAGGTCCCCGACGGTATGACCCTTCTCATCTCCAATATCGAGCCCTATATATGGCTCGTCCGCACGCACGGCGACCCGCACCAGTACATCGCTGCCATCACCGAGCAGCTCCGCCAGGCCAGCGGCGGATTTCCCGTTGCTCGCGTTCGTCCCATGACCGAGGTGGTCGCCCAATCAACCGCCAGTCAGGACTTCAACATGCTTCTTCTGTCCATCTTCGGAGCGGCCGCGCTTATCCTCGCCGCCATCGGCATCTATGGCCTCATGGCTTACTCCGTGCAACAGCGCACGCAGGAAATGGGCATCCGCATGGCCCTCGGCGCCGATCGCTCCCACATCCGCTCCCTCGTCGTCTGGCACGGCATGCGCCTCGCCATCGTGGGCGTCATCATCGGCATCGGCGCGGCCTTCGGCCTCACCCGCTTCATCGCGAGCTTCCTCTTCGGCGTCAAAACCTGGGACCCGCTCGTATTTGTAACCGTCCCGGTTGTATTAAGCCTGGTCGCGCTCCTCGCTGTCTGGATGCCGGCCACCCGCGCCTCTCGCCTCGACCCCCAGCAAGCCCTCCGCATCGAATAACACTTGTCATCCTTCTATGAAGAAGTACCCAGTTGTCCAGAGGTATCTGCGAAAGATTGCGAACAGTCTTCTATTCGTGCTCGGGGCACACAAGGAGGGTTCGTAAGCTGCCGGCAACCCGCGCTCATCCTGCCTCCTCGGCATTCGTCCCTGGGAATCCAAACCATAGGCAATCTATGGATGCTCCGCTTCGGCGAGTATTCCTGGTCCAACGTTGCCCCCGTCCCCACCGTCTACTCCTGCTTCAGCGCGCCCGACCCCTTCCCGCACTTCCTCGTCCGCACCCGCGGCGATCCCATGGCTCTGGCGGATACCATTCGCCGCCGCATTCACGAGCTTGAGCCCGCCCGCTCTTTCTACGCCGTCATGCCTTTGGAGCAGCACCTTGACGAGGCCTCCTCGGCCAATCGCCTGCGCACCATCCTGCTCGCGCTCTTCGCCGCGACCGCGGTCTCGCTCGCCTGCATCGGCCTCTATGGCACTCTGAATTACCTCGGCCGGATGCGCCAGCGCGAGGTCGGCGTTCGCCTCGCCCTCGGCGCCGCGCGCAGCCGCATCGTCGCCCAATTCCTCCTGCAGGGTCTGCGCGTCACCGTCTTCGGCTGCATCGCCGGACTCGCGCTCTCGCTCGCCACCGATCGCCTCGTCGCCGGCATGCTTTACGGCGTCTCGCCGCTCGATCCGGAAACCTACATCGCGGTCCTCTTCCTCATTCTCCTCGTCGCCACCGCCGCCTCTCTTTTCCCCGCATGGCGAGCCGCGCGCGTCGAACCTCCAGGTCCTCCGCCAGGAATAGCTCATAGCCCATTGACCACGGTTCACGTTCTTAGGTCGCCTTTAGAAAAACAGTCCCAGATACGGATCGGCGACCCCCAGCAGCGTCCCCGCGTGATACGTGGCCTGCGTCCACGGCGCCTCCAGCACAAACGCGGCCAGCGGTCCGCAGCCTTTAAAGGTCACTGTGAATTGCGCAGCCGCCGTTCCGCTCGTCGGAATGTCTCCCAGCGAAACCGGGAAGCTTCCCCCTGGCGGCGTCACCGTTGCACTGCACGCCGGTCCCAGTGCCTGCGTCAGCGTGAGACCGGTAATTTCGGTCGCGTACGCCGGACCCACGTCGCCGTTCGTCGCCGTTACAGTCAGGGTCCAGGTTTGGGTCGTCCGCGATCCAGTCACACCGCTCAGCGCGAACTGCAGTCCGTATCCCGGTATCCCGTTCCCGTCTGGATTCACGATGCCGTAGTAAGCCGGCTTCGCCTGCAGTTGCATGTTGAACGGCAGCGGATAATCCGTCCGCGCCACCGGGAAGCCGTCCAGCCACGTGTCGTCGTCAGCCATACCCCAGAAAGTCACTCCGGTCAGATTCTTTCTTTCCGCCCTGAACAGATTGAAGTACTGGTTGTACAGCCATCCCTGCTCGTCCAGAACTGCCGGAGGAATATTGCTGCCGTAGTTGGATGTGTCGTCTCCAGCGTTGTACACGCTTTCGTCCAGCTCCGTCACCTGCTGCTCGATCCCCGGCAGATCCCTGGCGATCGTATCGATGGCCGTCTGCAGTATCTGGATCGAGGGGTAATTGATGTTGTTGTGCATCTCGTGCCCAATTCCATCAATCGGCACTCCCTCCGCCTGCAGTTCCTGCACCACCTTCACCAGACATGCCAGCTTGTCTGGATCCGAAGTGCTGTAATCGTTCAGGAACAGTTTCGTGCCCGCCGGCGCATACTGCTTCGCCGCTGCAAACGCGACATTGATATAGTTTGCCCCCAGCACCTGATAGAACGGCCCGTGATAGAGGCAATCCGATTGCGCCGGATCCAGCGGCTCGTTCACCACATCCCACACGTACACCTCCGTCCCGAAGTGCTGCACCTCGCTCTGGATATGTTCCTGGATGTTCGCCGTTACCGTGGCCTGATTGGCAGCCGAGTTGGTCCCGTCCCCAAAGGCATACGACGGCGTTTGCTCTCCAGTCGCCCACACCAGGTTCTGGCCTCGCACCTTCATGTCGGCGCACACGGCCTCTCCCACTTCGCTGTCGGCCGTTGCAAAATCGTACGTCCCCAGGCTCGGTTCCACCACGCTCCACTTCATGTCGTTCATTGATGTGAGGCTGTTGAAGTGCATCGTTAACAGCTGCGCATGCGGTCCGGAAAGATCCGTTGTATCCACCGCCGCCCCGATCGGGAAGTAATTCGCGAACGTCTTGTAAATCGAGGCAATATTCGTCTGTATCACCGGCGGCGGCACATAGGTCAGCTGGAAATCGCCGATCCAGAAATTCGTCAGGTCGCTCCCCGACGCCGGCACCGTCTGCAGATACAAATAGGCCTGTCCCGGCGCGTATTCGCTCGACATGGTGTAGTTATTCACAACGATCTGGTGCCAATTCCCGTCGTCCGGAATCGTGACTCCCGGATAACTCGTCACGCTCGGATAACTGGTCGTCCCCTGATAAGTCGTCTGCAGGCTGATGTTGATCACGTGACTGTTACTGTCCACCGTCGGCATCAGCACATACACGCTGATGTTGTACACCGACCCCACGTACATCTTGTCGCTTATGCTGATCTGCGGCCCGTCGTAGTTCGCGATCCGTCCCGAGGTCAGCAAATCGTAAGCGTCTCCGTTCGGGTCCGGCGTCGGCGGCGCTTCCACCGTCAGCGTGGAACTCCCTGTCCGCGAAGTCCACCCATCCGCCGTACCATCCGCAAACGTCGTCGTGATCCCCGTATTGTCCTGCTCGCTCGGCGGCAGCGGCGCCGGCGCCAGTTCTCCGATCGCCACATCGCTGATGTAGAACGAATCGGTCGCGCTGCTTGACTGGAAGTACAGCGTCAGGCTTGTCGGTGGCCCGGGCAGATCGCTGAACGTGAACGTCCCCTGTACCTGTGTCCACGCCGTGTTCGTCAACGCTCCCGACGTGGCAATATTCGCGTAGGCCCCGGACGTCGCGCAGTCCGCCGTCTTCGTCGACATGGTCACCGTCGGCCCGCTCGCGTCCGCCGTCGCCAGCATCACATACGCCGTAATCTCATATGTCGCCCCCGCAACCACCCCGCTCACACCCAGCAGATTCAGGCTCGGCCCCTCGTAGGTCGCCGTCCGCCCCGTCGTCAGCAATGCATACGGATCGCCCTTCGGATCCACCGGCGATGGCATCACCGACGCCAGTGTCACCGGACCAAACGGCGCCCATCCATCCACGCTGCCACCTGCGAAGGTGTAGCTCGCCACTGGCGTCCCGCCCGGCGGCGGCGCTGTCTCCGTAATCACCACGTCTGCCAGGTAAAACGAGGTCGCCGCCGTTGGCCCCACCAGCTGCGCATACAGCGTCAGCCCCGTCTCTGTGGTGCTCACCGTGTAGCTTCCGCCGATCTGCGCCCACGACGTCGCGTTTACCGGAACGGTGTAGGTCCCGATCGTGTCGTAGCAAGTCCCGCCCGAGCAACTGGGATCCGTCCGCTTCATTGTGAAATTCGCGCTCGTCGCCGCCTCACCCGATGTCAGCATCACGTACCCGGTGATCGTGTACTGCGCCCCCGCCAGTAAAACCGGGCCCATATTGATCGATGGTCCGCCCTGCCCGCTCGACCCCGTCGTGGTCAGCAGACTGTAGGTCGAAGTCGTCCCCGGATAAGCCGCTGCGTTGCTCGCCACCGGCGTGCTCGCGCCATTAAACGAGGTCCATCCGTCTGCCGTCCCATCCGCAAAGGTATACGTCGCCACCACCTGCGCGCGCAGCGGGGTGGCCATCGGCAGCATCGCCGCCGCGACTACCAGAAAGGTTATCCGGACGGAGATTAACCATGGATTGGAGTTTCGAGCGATGAAGGGCATGGGGGCGCTCCTTGTTTTTACAGTTTGCGAGCCGAACAAATTAGCTCAGGCCCTGAGGATGCCGTGCTTTTTCGGAAGGATTGACAGTGCAGTCAAAGAAACGCCGGAAAGTATAGGCAGCGAACAAAAGATATGTCAAGTACGCAACTGTGGATCGGAGTTACAGGCTGGTTAAGAACCGCGCTCAGGACATCACCGTCCCCCCGCGTATCGCCGGTAAAGTCGAAAAATTTCGGCTTCCGCCATTCGCGCTGCTCCAAAGACCCCTCGAAGCGCGAAAATGGTCGCATCCCCATCCCCCCTTTTGACAGCTGGGCCACTCCTTCGCACCTGAGGTGGTGGTGTTATGAACTCGTTCCCGCTGGGCGGCGTTGTGCACGATCTTCGATACGCGGCGCGAGGCCTGATCTCCAGACCCGGTTTTGCCCTGATCGCCATTGCGACGCTGGCCCTGGGCGTTGGCGCCAACACCGCGATCTTCAGCGTCGTCAACGCGGCGATTCTTACCCCACTCCCCATCCCCGCGCCCAGCCGCGTGGTGATGGTGTGGGAGGACAAGGTCAATAACGAGGTGACCGGTCTTCCCGCTTCGGTGCCGGACCTTCTGGATTGGCGCGCCTCCGGAATTTTCGAAGAGCTCGCCGGTTACGACACGGAAGGTTACAACCTCCTCATCGGAAACCGGCCGGAGCGCGTCTCCGGTGTAGCCGTAACTAACGAATGGTTCGAAATCCTGCGCGTCAAGCCCCGTCTCGGCCGCGTTATTCGCCAGGAGGACATGGCGACCGGCCGCGATCAGGTCGTCCTGCTCACTTACGACCTGTGGAACTCCCAGCTTAATGCCGATCCCGCCGTCGTAGGTCGCACCATTCTCGTCAACGGTTCTCCCCGCACCATCATCGGAGTACTGCCGCGGCGCGTCGCCAGGGTCGCCGACGAGGAATTGTACGTACCGCTTGTGTTTCAGCCTCCGAACAGCACCGATCGCACCCTGCGTTGGGTTGGAACCGTGGGACGCCTCGCCAACAACGCCAGCCTCGCCCTCGCCCAGAGCAATCTGAATATCCTCAGCGCCCGCCTGCAAAAGCAATACCCCAAAGAGAACGGCGCTTTCACCGCCCGCCTGCAACCAATCGAAGATGCTTACGTCGGAGACGTCCGCGGCTTGCTGTGGCTGCTCGCCGGAGCTGTCGCATTTGTCCTGCTCATCGCCTGTGCCAACGTCGCCAATCTGCTGCTGGTGCGCGGGGCTGCCCGCCAGCGCGAGATGGCCATTCGCGTTGCGCTCGGAGCCGGACGCTTCAGGCTGCTCCGTCAGTTGCTCACCGAAAGCCTCCTGCTGGCGCTCCTCGGAGCCGCCGCCGGAATCGCCCCTGCATTCTTCGCCATCCGCTTTCTCAACAAATTCAGGCCCGCAACCCTCCCCAACGCCGGCCTCATCAATCTCAATCCCACCGTTCTGCTCTTTACGCTCGTTTTGGCGATCGGCACAGGCGTCCTCTTCGGCATCGTCCCCGCCTGGGAAGCCTGGCGCAATAGTGTTGTCGCGCCACTTCGCGAGCGCGCGCAGTCTTCCGCCGGCCGCATGCGATTCGGCAATCTGTTCGTCGTTGCGGAAATTGCTCTCACCGTCATGCTCGTGGCCGCCGCCGTCCTCATGCTCAGGAGTTACGAGAAGCTCCGCTCCTCGTATCCCGGCTACAACCTCGGCGTGCTCACCATGAGAGTCTCTCTGGCCGGCAACCAATATGAAGCGCCCGAGACGCAGATCCTCTTCTACAAACGATTACTCGACGGGCTGGCCACGCTTCCCGGTGTGCGCAGTGTCGGAGCCATCGACTGTTTGCCCAACTGTACCGACGTCATCGGTGGTGCTCTGCATTTCTCCGACCGTCCCGACCCTCCGCCAGACGATCCCGCTCTCGTCGTCATTGGTTCCGTCACGCCGGACTACTTCCGCGCCATGGGCATCCCGCTCCGTCGTGGCCGCTATTTTTCTCAGCAGGATGGCGAGCACGATCCGCTGACCGTTATCGTCGATGAAGCCACCGCCAGACAGTTTTGGTCCAATCGGGATCCGATCGGCAGCAGCATCCGGCTTCGCTCAAAGTGGCCCTTCCGCAGGATCGTCGGCGTCGTCGGCAACATCGATCACACCCTCGCGGTCCAGATGAAATCGCGCATCGGCGGGGTCTATGTCCCGGCCGCGCAGAGCCCCTTTCCCGATATGTCTCTGGCCTTCTCCTCGTCCATGAGCCCCGATGGCCTGGTGCAGTCCGTCCGGCGCAGGTTCTCAACGCTGGCTCTGGAGCAGCCCGTCTTTCAGGTCCGGACCACCGGCCAGGCTCTCGAAGCTACCCGCATGTCAACCGAGTTCGGCACGTGGCTGCTCGCGTCGTTCGCCCTCATCTCCCTCGCGCTCGCGGCCATCGGAGTCTACGGCGTCGTCTCCTTCACGGTGGAACAGCGCGTGCACGAGATCGGTGTTCGCATGGCGCTCGGGGCTACCCGTTCGGACCTGCTGTTTTTCGTGCTGAGTCGCGGTCTCATCCTGATCGCCATCGGCCTGGCCCTGGGGTTCGCCGGTAGCTTCGTCCTCACGCTGACCATGAGGAACCTGCTGCACGGAATCACCGCAACCGATCCGTTCAGCCTGGTTTTCACCATGATGTTGCTGGCGCTCACTGGATTGCTCGCCACGTCTCTTCCCGCTTATCGCGCTTCCCGCGTGGAACCGATGACCGCTCTGCGCTATGAATGACTGTCCACTGCGTCAGTGCGCAAACAGCGCAAGCGGAATCGCCTCCCCCATTGCCCGGTAGCCCGCTGGATTGGGATGCAGATGATCGCCGCAGTCATCTGCCGTCAGCAGGCGATCCGGCTGGCTGGGATCCCGCACTACCTGGTCAAAGTCGACCACAGCATCGAAGTGACCTGGCGCGCGAATCCACGCGTTCACCGCTTCCCTGTCCGCTTCGTTCGCCGGCCCCGGATGATAGAAACCCGACCCTCCGTAGGGCGTGATCGTCGCCCCAATCACTTTGATCCCGTGCGCATGCGCGCGGACAATGATCTGCTCATACGCCGCCAGAATGCGGCTCACCAGCGCATTGTGTTCCGCCGGCGAAACCTCGCCCATCCGCGTAAGCCCGCCTAAATCGTTGACGCCCTCAAACACAATCAGCCATCGCACCCCCGCCGGCGCCAGCACGTCGCGATCCAGGCGCGCCAGCCCGTTCGGCCCCAGCCCGTCGGTCAGCAGGTGGTTCCCGCCAATCCCCTCATTCAGTACGCCGATGTTCCGCGTCGAAGGCGACCCCTGCAGCCGCTCCGCCAGCACATCCGTCCAGCGATCGTTGCCGTTCGTCGTCGCGCCGTGTCCATCCGTAGTCGAATCGCCCAGCGCCGCCACCGCCGCCGCCCCCGCCGGCGCCAGCACATCGACTCCCGAGACCTGATACCAGTGATCCACGGTCTTGGCATCGGCCAGCGTTGCCGCGCCAACAAAATCTCCATGCGCGTAGTACGTCGTCGCACGCGAACCCGGATGCCCCGTTTCCCGCACCGGAGGCGCATCGAGGTGAAACGAAATCGCCAGACTCGAGAGCGGCGCGACCGGGTAGTCAATCGCATCCGACACATATTCCGCTCCCGCCGGCACAATCACCTCTGTCGCTCCCGAAAACGTCAGCGCCTTGTCCGTTGCTGGATCAATCGCCGAACCGGCAGCCGGCGCCGGCCGCGCAATATGCACCGACGTGAAGCGCAGCGGTTCCGTCCCAAACGCATTTGAGATGTGCACCCGCAGCGTCGCTCCGCCCACCGACAGCCGCACCATCTGCCGCACCGTCGCATCGCGCAGATCGTCGGGGGCGAGAGAATTCTGCGGCTCCGGTATCTGCTGCGATGCTGCCCAGCTGCCCACCCACACCTGCGCCTTTGCTGTCGACCGTGCAAAACCCGGCCTTCCGGCCAAAGCAGCGGCGAGAAAAACCAGGACGCTCCACGCGACAACTTTTGCTGATTTCATTTCCGATGATCTAGTATGAGTGCCGAACTAAATCGCTTTTTACAGCCGCAAGGATAGCATTCATGCCAGCATTCGTGCGCCCCGCTTCTTTCTTCCTGCCACTTTCCGTCTTTGCCGCCCTCGCCCTGCCCGCAACGCCCGTGCCCGCGCAGAATGCCACGCCGCCGCCCGTCACCTTCACCGCCGAGCAGGATCACCAGAACATGATGGACCAGCTCGGCATCAAAGCCCTGCGCCCCGGTCCCAGCGGTGACGAGAAGGCCCCCAACCACGCTAACTACGACGAGTCGCTGGCCAACCCCTACCCAAATTTGCCCGACGCCCTCACGCTGAACGACGGCCAGAAAGTCACCACCGCTCAAATGTGGTGGGACCAGCGCCGCCCCGAAATCGTCGACGCCTACGAGCGCACCGTCTACGGCCGCATCCCGAAGAACGTCCCCGCCGTCACGTGGTCCGTCGTCGCCAGCGAGCATGAGATGGTTGGCTTTCACCCCGTCATCGCCACCCAGCTCAACGGCCATGTTGACAACTCCTCCTACCCGTTCATCGACATCAACATCCGCATGACGCTGGTCACGCCCGCCGACGCCAAGGGTCCCGTGCCCGTCCTCATCATGTTCCGCCCCAGCGCCTTTCCCTCTCCCGTCCAGCCCTCGCCCGACGATCTCGCCCGCATCAACACCGCGATGAAGGCTCTGCTCATCCAGCAGGACCCGTCCTTAAAGGACGTCATCGCGCAGCATCCTGCATGGGACCCCGTCCGCGCCGTCCCCTTCACCTTCCCGCAGATGAACGCCGACGGCGACCCGCCCAACGACTGGGAACTCATCGCTGCCGGCTGGGGCTTCGTCACCCTCGATCCGCAAAGCGCGCAGCCTGACAACGCGCAGTCGCTCACCCGCGGCATCATCGGCCTCGCCAACCACGGCCAGCCTCGCAAGCCCGAGGACTGGGGCGCCCTCCGCGCATGGGGATGGGCCGCCGGCCGCGCCCTTGACTACCTCGAAACCAATCCCGCCGTCGACGCAAAACACGTCGGCATCGAAGGCGTCTCGCGCTACGGCAAGGCCGCTCTCGTCACCATGGCCTTCGACCAGCGTTTCGCCATGGTCCTCGTCGGCTCCTCCGGCAAAGGAGGCGCCACCCTTCTGCGCCGCAACTATGGCGAAGCCGTCGAGAGCCTTACCGGCGGCGAGTACTACTGGATGGCCGGCAACTTCATCAAATACGGCGCCTCGCAGGCCACCTTCGGCAGCATGAACCCCGGCGACCTCCCCGTCGACTCCAACGAGCTCATCGCCCTCTGTGCGCCCCGTCTCACCTTCATCAGTTACGGCATCCCCGAAAAAGGTGACGCCCATTGGCTCGATCATCAGGGAAGCTACATGGCCACCGTCGCCGCCAGCCCCGTGTGGACGCTCCTCGGAGCCCCCGGTCTGAGCACCGGCAATCTCGACTACCACACCGCCAAAATGCCTCCAGTGAACGACGGCCTGCTCGGCGGCAAGCTCGCCTGGCGGCAGGACGACGGCGGCCACACCGACGCCCCCAACATGAAGTACTTCATTCAGTGGGTCGATCACTTCATCGACTACCCGCCCACCGAACCAGGCCCTCACTAGGAGCCTTTCTTCACGAATTCTCTCTGCGCGGCAGACTCCTCAGCCTCGAGTCTCCGGCGCCGACAAAGCCCTCACGAATTCCAAACGTAGAGGAATAAGTCGTCGGTTGCGGTGGCCACCGGCTTGTGCAGTTTGTGCGTAGCCCTGTTGAGCGCCGAACGAATGTTGACCTTGGTATCCGGTAGCTCGGAGAGCGGGATCTTCAGGCATAGTCCGCCTTCCAGTCCCTCCAGGTCACTCAGGATTTGAGTGACGATGCTTTTGTGTTTTCCGTTGCGCCCGGTCGGTATTTCCGAACGTTTCGCCGTCTTGAAACCGCGAGGCACGCGCCGCCTGGGTATCGTCGCCATCAGCTCCTCCCGCTCCCTTAACGTATCACAAAACTGACACTAACCGACTGATACAATTTACACTAAAAAGCCGTAATCTTGCACGCTAAAAACGTACCAAATTAACGCTATCGTTAGTCATTCGACAGCAAACATTTAGCAATGCAACGTCCAAAGAAAATTTCCCCGTATTCAAATTTCTGGCATACCGTCGTTCCTAAGGAGCGGTCCAGTGAAAAAACCAGTTCGTCGCTTTGAGACGGTGCCGCTTACAGTTGCCTTGACCAGCGTGGTCCTCGATTCTGAAGCGATGACCGTAAACCAGGCCCCGGTGAAAGCAGCCCTACGCAGCCGCTCAACTCAGGATTCTCCCCGCGCGCTCGATCCATTGCCGCAGAGAATGAGAAACCGGGTCGGGCGTCGGAGAACGCAGCGATGAAGCGAATTCTGGTCGTCGACGACGAGCACTGTATCGCCGATACCCTCACGGCAATCCTTCGCAACTTCGGTTACGATGCAACCGCTCGTTATGACGCGCAAAGCGCCCTCGAGGAGTGCGATTCCCGGGCTCCGGATCTCGTGATCAGTGATGTAATAATGCCCGGGCTCAACGGAATCGACATGGCGATTCGAATCAGGCAGAAATTCACAGATTGCAAAATCCTTCTGTTTTCAGGTGTGGCTGGCAGCTTCGATCTCCTGGCGGAGACGCGGCTGACAGGCCATGATTTTGAGCTGCTGACCAAGCCTGTGCACCCTGCCGAGTTGCTGCGAAAGGTCGAATCTGAACTCAGGACCGACCCACTTCCGCAAAGCGAGGAACGCCCAGCTCGGTCGCCGGGGTTATCCGTAGTCCCTTCCAAAACGTCAGGCAACGTTCAAGAGGGAGCGGACCGCGGCAGAGCACGCAGGGAAGCCTGAGTGACGCTTCGCGGACAGCCACTGCCGGCGGAGTCGGACGCGAAAATGTCCAAATTTATCGCTCCCACCCCAAAACCCCAAAATGTGGAAAACTTGTCAAGTTTTTGCCCCCATTACCAAAGTGCATAATGCTCATAACACGCCCCTTCCAGACCATCAAAGTTGGCCGACGGCCTCAGCTTCTCCGCCGATTCGAAGGTCTACTCCGACTTTATGACCCTCATCGACGACTTCAGGAAGCTCGCCCCTGTGGTTGAAGAGGCCATCGCCCTCCTCGAGGGCAAACCCGCTCCCGTCGCCAGCTAGACCGTTCCACAATCGCCGTACCCGGGAGAACGGCTCTCGACGCAGCCGATCCATCGAAGATCGGCTGTATCTGGTCCTCCTCCACCAGGGCATCGGAATTGTGGAACGGGATAACCCGCTGCGGCAGGAAACCGTCGGGCCGGCAGCTCATCGCCGGCCCCTCGGGGCCAGCCACAACCGGACAATCAAATGCATGCGCTGCCGCACCTGGCGGGGGTTCTCACGCCTTCTTCAGCGCGCGATGCCCGATATCCCGTCGATACACCATCCCATCAAATGAAATCCGCCCCATCGCCTCATACACCGATCCCAGCGCTTCCTCGAGCGTCGCGCCCGTCGCCGTCACTCCCAGCACCCGCCCGCCGGCCGTTCGATACTGCCCGCCTTCCAGCGTCGTCCCGGCATGAAAAATCTCAACCCCTGGAACCTGCGCCGCATCCTCGAGCCCCGCAATCGGCAGCCAGACGTCACAGGTGCCCGGATAACCCCGCGACGCCGCCACCACGCACGCCGAAGCTCCAGGCTTCCAGCGAAACTCCGTCTCGCTCAGCCGCCCTTCCACGCACGCCTCCAGCGCCTCTGCCATATCGCTTTCCATCCGCGGCAGAATCGCCTGCGTCTCCGGATCGCCAAACCGCGCGTTGAACTCCAGCACCATCGGCCCTTTCGCCGTCATCATCAGCCCGCAATACAGCACACCAACAAAAGGAGTCTCCTCCGCCGCCATGCCGTCGATCGCCTTCTGTGCAATGTGGTGCAGGATCCACTCCGTCATTTGCACATCGAGCATCGCATCGGTCGAATACGCGCCCATGCCGCCCGTATTCAGCCCGGTGTCGCCTTCACCAATCCGCTTGTGATCCTGCGCCGGAACCAGCGGAACCGCGCGCTTCCCGTCGCTCAGCACCAGGAACGACAGCTCTTCGCCCGTCAGGTGCTCCTCGATCACCACCGTCTTCTCCGCCATGCCCAGCAGCTCGCCCGTGAACAGCCCCGCAATCGCCTGCTCTGCCGCCTGCTTGTTCTCGCAGATCAGAACGCCTTTGCCGCTGGCCAGACCATCCGCCTTGATCACCACCGGCAGATGGAACATTTCCAGCGCCTCCTGCGCTTCCTGCCGCGACTCGCACACCGCATAGTTCGCCGTCGGAATCGTGTGCCGCTGCATGAATCGCTTCGCGTGCGCTTTGCTCGTTTCGAGCAGCGCCGCTTCGCGCGTCGGCCCGAAAACCGCCAGCCCGCGCAGCTGCATCTCGTCCACCAGCCCGAGCGCCAGCGGCAGTTCCGGCCCAACTACCGTCAGATCCGGCTTCTCCGCCGAAACCACGCGCAACAGATCGTCCACATCCTTCTGGTTCACCGCCACGCACCGCGCCACCGACGCGATCCCGCCATTCCCGGGCGCGCACACCACGTCGTTCACCCGCGGCGAACGGCGAATCGCCGCGCACAGCGCATGCTCGCGCCCGCCACCTCCAACTACCAGCACTTTCATTTCTTAGTCGGCTCCAGCAAACGAGCCTATCAGTACCCGCCACCCACCGCCACCTGCGAGCTGTGCCCTGAGCCCTGTCTTCACCGCACCGCTATCCACGCCTGCCACACCACCACCAGCATCATGAAAACCACATACACGCGTAGCGCCCAGGCCAGCACCAACGCGCCGCCCCGCAGCTTCCGCCGCGGTACCGGCTCCTTCTTCGCCGCCACCAGCTGGTCGTGTTCGAGCGTCGACAGCACCAGGCTTGTCTCCGCCAAACTCGCGTGCTCGTGTTGTTCCTTCAACCTCGCCTCCTACAGCCTTCCCATCCACGCAAACAGATTCGGCGCCACCACGCTCACTCCATACAGCACCCCCGCTGCCGTCAGCAGCACCACCACCAGCGTTGCCAGCCCATTCGCCCATCGAGGGCTCGGCACTTCGCCCATAATCTCCTTGTCGTTCACCAGCAGGAACAGGAACAGCAGTGCCGGCGGCATTGCCAGCACCGCCACCACATTCACGATCAGCACCACAAACACCAGCGGCAGTCCCGGAATCAGCACGATCCCCGCCGCCGCCGCCGCGCACAATCCCAGCACCGCGTAGAACGATTTCCCCTGATTCACCGGCAGATTCAAACTGTGTGGCCGCTGCGTCACTTCGCCGAACGCATAAGCCGAGGAGGTCGAAATCGTGATTGAGGCCACAATGCCCGCTTCCACCATGCCCAGCGCGAACAGCGAGGCTCCGAATCGGCCAATGATCGGTTTGAGCGCCTCGGCAAACTGCGCCGCCTGGAAATTCTCCGCGCTGATCCGCCCAAACAACGGAGCCGTCGCCACAATCGCGCCCACCGCCGCCGCCGCCGCCAGAGCGGCGCCCAGCAGCGTATCGAAGCGCCCGTAGCGAATGTCCTTCGTCGTCAGCCCCTTGTCCACCGTCGCGCTCTGCTGGAAGAACAGCATCCACGGCGTTACCGTCGCCCCAATGTCCGACAAAATAATCAGCACCGTGTCTTTGCCGAAGGGCGGCAGCGGCTTCCAGTTCAACAGCGCGTGGCCAAACGCGCCCCAGTGCGGGTGCGCCATCACCGCCACCGGGATAAAAATCAGGTTGAACGCCGCGGCAGCCAGCGTCACTCGTTCCCACGTCCAGTACCGATGGCTCAGCAGCGCTGAATACAACACCGCCAGCGCCAGCAGAATCGACGCCCACGGCGGAATGCCGAAGAATCCCAGCCCCGCTCGAATCGCGATGAACTCCGTGATCAGCGTCAGAAAATTACCGATCCCCAGGTCGATCATCGAGAACCATCCCCAGAACGGCCCGAAGCGCTCGAAGATCAGCTCCGCGTGCCCGCGATGTGTCGCCGCGCCCAGCCGCACCGTCATTTCCTGGACCACCAGGGCCATGCCGAACGTCAGCACCACAAACGGAACAAAGAACCCTATGCCGAACTTTGCCCCGGTCGCCGCGTAGCTCAGCATGCTCGGCCCGTCGTTCTCGCCCAGCATCACCAGGATGCCCGGCCCGATCAGCAGCCACAGCAGCCACGCACGCGACCGCAGGCTGTGCCCGCTCCGCGCCGACTGCACTTTCGCCCGGTCATGCGCGCGATCGATGTCCTCGTGCGTGACAACGACTTCGTCATCGGCCGCCATCACCAGCAGTTTTTTCCCGGGTTGTGCCTCCGCACTCATCCCAGCTTCCGCATTTCCTTTGTCAGATCGTCACCGGCCCAATAGCTCCCGCGCGCCGGACGGAGCATCTGGATCCTGCTGCCGATCTCAGGAGTGTACTTCTCTTTGTCGGCGCTTGTAAACTATAGTTAACATAAAAATATTAAGAAATGTTCACATTCTCTTCGCCTGCCGCCCCTTCGCTGGAAATCTTCCGCATTCCACGGAAATAGTTCTAAAATATTAAGCGGTGACGACGAGCTTCCTCATCTCGTTTCCCACGCCCCTCCGGCGCTTCCGTCGCGGCCGCCACGACCGCGGACGACGCACCACAGTTTGATTGGCCGCTGTTCAATCCGCTCCGCCGCCGACCCTGGGCGGTGCGAGCGAAGCCCTTGCGCCTCTCACCCTCGAAAGGAAACGCAAATGAACACGTTTGGCAGCCAGTCCGAACTCAAGGCCAGCGGAAAATCATACGAGATCTTCCGCCTCAGCGCCCTCGAAAAATCCGGAATCCGCCTCGCGCGCCTTCCCTTCAGCCTGCGCATTCTCCTCGAAAACCTCCTCCGCTACGAAGATGGCAAAAGCGTCACGGCCGGCGACATCGAATTCCTTGCCAAATGGGACCCCAAAGCCGAGCCCTCCCGCGAAATCTCCTGGATGCCCGCGCGCGTTCTCATGCAGGACTTCACCGGCGTACCTGCGGTCGTCGATCTCGCCGCCATGCGCGATGCCATGAAAGTCCTCGGCGGCGATCCGCAAAAGATCAACCCGCTCCAGCCCGCCGAACTGGTCATTGACCACTCCGTACAGGTCGATGAATTCGGCACCGGCAACGCCTGGTCCGTCAACGTCGCGCTGGAGTTCCAGCGCAACCGCGAACGCTACGCCTTCCTCAAGTGGGGTCAAACCGCCTTCCGCAACTTCTCCGCCGTTCCGCCCGGCATGGGCATCTGCCACCAGGTCAATCTTGAATACCTCGCCCGCGTCGTCTTCACCACCACCGGCGCCAAACCCCAGGCCTATCCCGACAC